>JAIMAZ010000134.1 GCA_023511695.1 Ignavibacterium sp. | reverse complement strand
CATTAGGCATGGTTCACTCCTTTATTTAATGTTTTGAAATGAATGTGGAAGTTTATTTTAATCAATTGGAAGATTCGGAAAATAATTATAATCAATGCAGGAATGCCAAGTAAATGAAAATCAAATGATTCGAAAATGTTGCCGTGTAATATCATAGAAATTGATTTGCCTAATCCGCAACCCGGACAATGTTCAAATCCTAAATTAGAAAGCGTACAAATTGTAAAGTGCTGCTGATTAGGATTTGTGAGAGATGCGAGATAAGTCAAAGACACTATCCAGATAATTCCTTCAATACCAAGGAGCTTATAAATAAGTGAGAGTTTTGAATAAATAAATCTGATGATTGCTTTAATATTTAGCAAATAATTTTCCATAACGATAATAATTACAGTTAAAACATAGTTAATAAAGTTACAATGTTCAATTATTAAGTTGATGGAAGGTAAAATAATTAGTTGAGTGAAATCAGGCAGGGATCAACAATGATTGAATGAAAATAAAAGTCAAACCACACTAATAAACAAAAATTTTCTTCTGATTTTTTACGAAGAAAAATTATAATTGGTGGAGGTGGCGGGAGTCGAACCCGCGTCCGGAATTAAGATCCAAAGAACATCTACGCACATAGTCTGTCTATTTTTTTAGCTTAATACTGCCCGACAGACAGGGATCGTATTAAGCTTGTCTGTTAAAGGTTTCGCCTTGTCTGCACAGACATCAGACTTGGCTATCATACCTAAACGACGTTCAACTTTATCCCGGTATGAGAGGATAAAGTGAACGAGCCGCTTTAATTAAGCAGCTAAGGCGTAGTTATATTCGCCAGTTATTTTTTATTCCCAATTCTTTAACGTGTACTTGGGGAACACGATGCGCAGTTCTAAGTCTCTTCAATCCCGTCGAAACCAAATTTCACCCCCGTAAATGGTTATGGCTATTAATTCTGAAATCCAATTTTAACTTTTGGGATTCCAGATTATATCAGGATGATTAGAAACTTTATTTTCATAACGAGAAAGAACAAAAAATAAATCAGAAATTCTGTTCAAAAACACTAAGATATTATCATTTACATATTCAGAATTTTTTAACGTAACAATTTCTCTTTCGGCTCTACGACTTATAGTTCTACAAACATGAAGCATTGCTGAACCTTTAGACCCGCCAGGTAAAATGAAGTTCCGTAAATCATCAAGCTTTTCAGTAAAATTATCTATATCTGATTCGGCTTTTGTGATAAAATCTTCACTTGTTCTGGAAATATTAAGTTTTTTGTTTTTTTCGGTTTCCGGTGTTGCTAAGTCTGAGCCAACTATGAATAATTTATTCTGCAAATCGAAAAGAACACTTTTGATTTCTTCACTTTTAACTTCTGTAAGAGCTAATCCAATAAAGGAATTAAGTTCATCAATTGTTCCGTAAGCATTAATTCTTAAGTTATTTTTCTGAACTCTTTCACCGCCAAAGAGACTCGTTTCACCTTTATCGCCTGTTTTTGTATAAATTTTCATTGTCATTTTTTAAATGGTAATCCTGTCACTTTCGCTTCAATTTTATTCTGTCCATCAACAACATAAAGGATTGTATTTTCGTTCAAATAATTCTTTTTGATGACTGCCAGGCCAATTGGCTTTTTTAGTTTAATCGAATTTACGATTGAAGTAATAACTCCCACATTCTGGTTTTCTTCATCAACTAACTCGGTTTCAGGAGTTAAGTTAATCGGTGAATCGAATATTAATCCAATTAGTCGTTTCTGAACTTTATCATAAGTTTCAAGCCGGGCTAAGACTTCCTGACCAATGTAACATCCTTTTTTTGTATCTATCAAACCTGATAAATGTAATTCGTGCGGATTGAATAAGTCATTGATTTCATTTGGTGCTGCAGGAATTCCCTGTTCAATTCTGAAACTGTTGTAAGCTTCATCTCCAATAAGATTAAAATCAAATGGACCTGTATTATCAATTACATAGTTTAAAAATCTGATTGTATGCGTTGTATCTGTAAGTACCCAAAATTTTTTGAATCCTCTTTCATCTTTCATCTTCGCAAGGAAGAACAGAATTCCTTCAACATTCATTACTTTGAATGAATCGACCGGTATTTCAGAGATTGATGAACCACAAACCCAGGTCATAAACGAATCGGCTTGTGGACCTGAAAATTCAAGAATATTAAAACGATGGTTAGCATCGCTTTGCTTAACATCATCACTAATTACATAACGATTTATCCAGCTCATTACTTTTACTTTATTCGATATATCACCAACTAAAATTAAGTGTGATTCAAAGTTCAGAACTGTTGTAACATCTATTATTCTACCCTTTTCAGTGGTGAAAATTGTTTTCCTGATCTGTTCTTTATGAAAATCCTTTAAACCGTTTGTTGTTATTCTGTGAAGAAAGTCTGCACTATCCTGACCTCTTAATTCAATAATGGATGCATTGTGAAGATGTCGTAATCCAACGCCATTATAAAGACTAAAAATTTCATCTTCCGGTTTGGTAAAACTTTTAATTACAGCAGAACCGTTATTGCGATCAACATTGTATCCTCTGGATTCAAAATATGTAATTAATTCATTTTGTATCATAGTGTTTTCGAACATTTACTCTCCGAATTAGTTAACAAATCAATTCAAAAGTTTGTGATTAGTTAGTGATTTGTGTGTAAAAAATTGCAGGACAAAGATAAAAAAATTTTTAATAACGACGAGTAATTTTTTTGCCTTCTGTGCTATGATATAAGCTATCTTTTTGATTAAAAACAAATGCTACCGAATCTTTGTGTATAATTCGATCAGGTAAACTGTAAAAAATGTGCTCGTAATAATCAGGAAATTTATCATTGTTCACATCAGCTAATGTACGGCGGAAATCAATTCCGTTGTAAGTCATTAAAAGATGTGGTTGATTTCTAATTCCATCAACCAGAAAATAATTATAATTTATATTCCCGACACCTTGTCCGTAATGAAAATTAATTTCAATGTAAGTTATAGCTTTAGGTAACCAATTCCTTATACTAAATTTGTTAAATCCACCGTGTGATGGAACTGGAGCTTCCCAGACTGTAAACAGCTGTTCACCTTTGCATTCGAAAAGAACTAAATAGATAAAAGGTGTGCCGAGTTTTGTGCTATCAAGATCAATGAAGCTTTGATCATAACCAACAATATTTGAAGGTTCAATGAATCTTTCACCTGGTCTTGATCGGGCAATAACAGCAAAGATGTATTTACTTCCATCATTATCATCGTAATAAATTAAAGCGGGCTTTGGAATATCATAAACGGAAGTTTTATCAAACCTTAGCAGATATGTTCCGGCCGGAAAATTTTTCAGAATATATTCAATAACACTAATCGTATCACAAGGAAATCTGTTCTCGCTTTCACTTTTCATTTTTTCCAGATTATAAATCTGAATTGATGCATCTTTTTCAGCACTCAATTCAACTTTTTCCTTGTAGTTAACAGGAATGTTTTCTTTCTGCTCTTCCTTGCAGGCAGAAAACAACATTGCAGAAAATAAAATGCTTATTAAAATTTTTATCATAGAAATAAAAAGTGTCCCGACCGTAAATTATTCGGAACACTTAGTTCAGAATTATACTTTTGAAAATTCATCAAGAAAATAAGCTGAGCTTTTTATACCAAGTTTGAAATGATTAAGATTAAAATGCTCATTTGGCGAATGAAGATTTTCGCTATCTAAACCTAAACCCATCAAAACAGGACAAGCTTTAAGAAGATTTGCAAAACCAACAACAATTGGAATAGAACCACCTTCACGCATAAAAATTGTTTTCTTACCAAATGCTTTTGACATTGCTCTTGCAGCTGCTTTAGTTGCTTTATGATCCAGCGGTGCAAGAACAGGATATCCGCCGTGAAGTGAAGTTACATTTACTTTAACATAATCAGGTGCAATTTGCTTTATGTATTTTGTGAAAAGTTTTGCAATCTTCTTTGGATCCTGATTGGGCACAAGTCGCATACTAATTTTTGCAGAAGCTTTCGATGGAATAACAGTTTTAGCACCTTTTCCGGTAAATCCACCAACAATTCCATTACAATCCAAAGTCGGTCTGGCCCAAATTCTTTCAAGCACTGAATATCCATTTTCGCCAACTGATTTTTTTATTCCGATGCTTTTTGCGAATTCTTTTTCAGAGAATTTCAATGCTTTAAAGTTTTGTCTTTCTTGTTTAGTAAGTTTCAGAACATCTTTATAAAAGCCGGTGATAGTTATTTTTCCATCTTTATCTTTTAGTTTGGCAATCATCTCAGCAAGTATATTTATTGGGTTGGGAACTGCACCGCCGTAAGTTCCCGAATGCAAATCACGATTTGGACCAATAACTTCCACTTCCATATAAGCTAATCCACGCAAACCGTATGTAATTGTAGGAACTCCAACATCATACAAAGAAGTATCTGAAATAAGTACTGCATCAGCTTTAAGCAGTTCAACATTATTTTTCAGAAATGAAGTAAGGTTTGAACTTCCGACTTCTTCTTCTCCTTCAATTATAAATTTTACATTAAGCGGAAGACTTCCATAAGCTTTAAAGTAAGCTTCAACACTTTTGATGTGAACAAACATCTGTCCTTTATCATCAGTTGCACCGCGTGCAAAAATATTATCTCCTTTAATTGTTGGTTCAAATGGTGGAGTTTCCCACAATTCAATCGGATCAACAGGTTGAACATCATAATGGCCATAGATTAAGACAGTTGGTTTTCCAGGTGCGCCTAACCATTCAGCATAAACAAGTGGATGACCTTCTGTTTGGAAAATTTCAACTTTGTTCATTCCGGCTTGTTTTAATTTTTCTGCAACAAACTCTGCAGCTTTTTGCATATCTTTGCTGTGTTCCGGAAGTGTGCTGATAGAAGGAATTCTTAAGAACTCTTTCAGTTCATCAAGATATCTTTCATAATTGGAATCAATATAATCAATTACTTCTTTCATTTATTCTCCTTTCAAAGTACAATAAATAAGATTAGATATTTGTCTTAACAAAAATAAAGTATTCAGTGCTATTAAACCTATGCAATTGCTTTTCTTGTTAAGTTTTTTTTGCTTGGTTATATTCGTTTTATGATTTTGTACAGATATATAATTCGCAATCATTTCATTCCCTTCGTTTTTTCGCTGATTACATTAATCTTCATTTTCCTTCTTCAATTCCTGATGAAGTTTGCAGACAGAATGGTTGGGAAAGGATTAGACGGTTGGATAATAACCAAACTAATTGTGTTTAATCTAAGCTGGATGGTTGTACTTGTTGTTCCGATGGCAACTCTTGTGGCTACTTTAATGGCTTTTGGAAATATGAGTCAGAATAATGAAGTAACAATAATGAAATCATCAGGAGTTAGTCTATACAAAATGATGTTGGCACCAATTTTTGCAAGCCTGGTTTTATCTTTTTTGCTTTACCTTTTTAATAATGAAGTTCTGCCGGATGCCAATCATCAGGCAAAAATTTTAATGAGTGATATTTCCAGAACTAAACCTACACTTTCACTCGAGCCGGGATTTTTTTCTCAGGAAGTTCCGAACTATGCAATACTCGCCAGAAAGATTGACCAAAATACAAACATACTTTATGATTTGACTATCTATGATTACTCAAATGCATTAAAGATAAATGTAGTTACTGCAAGAAAAGGAAAAATATTTTTTTCAGCAAATCAGACAAAACTTATAATGGCCTTGGAAGATGGTGAAATACATGAATCCGATGTTGAGAATACTACAATGTATCGAAAGCTGAGATTTGAAAAACACAAAATTGCAATGAATGCAGATTTGTTCTCTTTTCAGCAATCAGGTCCAACTTCACGCGGAGAAAGAGAACTGAGTGTTGAAGATATGAAATACATTACTGATAGTTTGTACAAGATTCAGGCATCTAACCTTAAATATTTAGAAGCGGAAGTTAAAAAGTATATCCTGCTTAAAGATAAATTTCCGTTCAAGCCGGCACCAGTTCAACAGCAGACAAAAGCTGTAGAAAAAATTAAAAATCTGGATAGAGTTAGAACAGCAATGAATGTTGTGGTTTCTGCTTATCGTCGGATTGAATGGACACAAAGAGAAATTGAAAAGTATGAAGTTGAAATTTATAAGAAGTATGCAATTCCTGCAGCATGTTTTGTGTTCATTTTAATTGGAGCTCCATTGGGAATAATGGTACGTAAAGGCGGATTTGGAGTCGCTGCAAGCATTAGTTTGTTTTTCTTCCTTCTCTATTGGGCATTTTTGATCGGAGGTGAAAAGCTTTCAGAAAGAGGAATCATCTCACCATTTATGGGAATGTGGTCTGCAAATATTTTACTTTTCGTTGCCGGATTGTTGTTAACCATTCAGACGAATCTTGAAGCAAAAACTATCTCTTTTGAATTTCTTAAAAAATTTATTCCGAAATCTTTCCAGCAGAAAGCAGAAGATAATGAGAATCAAGATTCTTGACAGATATCTGATTAAACAATTTCTGCAAACAATTTTATTCGGATTGCTTGCGTTCACATTGATCTTTGTTGTTATTGATGCGATGGAAAATCTTGATGACTTTATTGATCAAAGCGTTCCGACAATGAAAATACTTCACTACTATTTTGTTTTTGCACCTGAGATAATACGATTGATGACTCCGGTATCAGTACTATTTGCTGCATTATTTACAGCAGGAAAAGCAGCTAACCTTAGCGAGCTTACTGCAATTAAAGCAAGTGGAGTTAGTTTATTCAGATTTATGCTGCCGTTTATAATTACTACCTTTCTGATTTCGCTGTTCTCAATTTATTTTGGTGGTTATCTTGTTCCTATGGCCAACAAAACCAAGATAAATATTGAACAGGTTTATTTGAAAAAGAATCTGTCTTTTGCCGAAAGTAATATTTATTTTCAGGATAGCAAGACAAGAATAATAAGTATTTCATATTTTGATACGGACAGAAATCGTGCAAACAGAATAAGCATTCAGGATTTTTCATCAGATGATTTGACAACAATGACACGTCGTATTGATGCTGTTTTCCTTCAATACGATTCTACAAAAAATAAATGGATTGCTGAAAATGGTGTTGAAAGAATTTTTTATCCGAACCGACAAGAAGCAAAATATTTCAGCCAGCTTGAAATTAACAATCTTAATTTTCTTCCTGAAGATTTAACCAAGAAGCAGAGAAAAACTTCCGAAATGAATCTTGCTGAATTGAGAGAGTTAATTAACTCACAATTAAGAGCTGGTAACGATCCAACTTCAACATTGATTGAATATCACTCACGATTTGCTTTTGCAGCAACCAATTTGATTGTTGTATTATTCGGTTTGCCAATATCAGCAAATAAAAGGAAAGGCGGTTTAGCAGTCCAGGTTGGAATTAATATTCTGGTAACTTTTATTTATCTCGTTTTCATGAAAATCAGTCAGGCATTCGGAAAAAACGGAGCGCTTGATCCTGTACTTACTGCCTGGTTTGCAAATATAATTTTTCTTATCGCCGCTGTTTACAATTTATTCAGAGCAAGGTTGTAAGCGAAGGAAGGAATAGGGGTATGTGGGAATAAGGTATAAGGAGATAAGGTATAAGGAAATAAGGTATAAGGAATAAGTAAAAATGTTCCTGAGGTAATTAATTTTTTGTTGGAATATGTTTTTAACGAATAT
>JAIMAZ010000133.1 GCA_023511695.1 Ignavibacterium sp. | reverse complement strand
TAATATAGGTAGACTGTTCTTTGCCAAATGCTCGCCCTGGTTTAGGATCAAGAGTGCGAATAATATCGACCGCTTCCTGCACTATATGGGCATTACATCCTAATTTTTCCCCAATTACTTTATAACGTCCTGCTGCTACATCAGGTAAATATTCTGCAATAATCTTTTGTGCAATTACTCTCAGACCTTCATCAGCTTTTTCTCTTGCCTCACTTTCATTGATGTAAAAATCCAGAAGCTGAAAACAAATAACATTTTCTGGTAAAAGCGATTTAACATTTTCTTCAATTTTTCCACAGACAAGAAAAATTTTTTTAACTTTATCAGAAAAATTCTTAATCAAATTACCAGTTGCTTTTCCTTCAAATGATTGAATATCAAATTTACCTTCACCTGTAATTAGGTAATCAATTGCTGTTACATCAATCCGATTCAATAAATTTTCAATGATAAATTTTTTTGATGGGATAATCTCTGCATTGAAAAATATTTTTAATCCCGAAGCTAATCCACCGCCAGCACCATTCAATTTAGAAATATCCCTAACAAGATTTTTTCTTAACATTATTTCAGCAATGTGCTCAAATCCTTTTTTGATCTTTTGAAGCTCAACTGAACTTGCACCTTTTTGTTGTCCGTATAAAACGATTGCAGAATTAAATCCAAATAAAGGAGTATCAACATCTGCCACACATTTGATTTGAATTTGCTTAAAAAGCTTATCAGAAAAATCCGGCAAAATGAAATCATCTATTTGTAAAAAATTTTCGGGAATTGGCTTAACTCTCTTTCCATTTTTATTAATAAAAATTACACCTAAAGCTTCAGCGGCACCTAATCCAAAGTCAATCGTTGCAGTTCCTCCAACACCGATAATAATTTTTGAAAATTCAGTTAACTGAAATTTGAATTTTGCTTCCAGAATTTCTTTAATCAGTTTACCTAATGCATAACTGTTAATGTGCATTGGCTTACGAAGATTAACCGGTAATTTGTGTAATCCAATTACATTCGCAGATTCGATGAATAACTCTTTTGAATTATCATTTATCAGAATTCTGTTTTCTGAAATTAATCCGGCAAATTCATTTTGAAAAGAATAGCTTCTGCATTCACCTGATTCAATAAAATCAATTACATCTATGAAACCATCACCTCCATCACTCAGAGGTAAAATGATTTTTTCACATTCAAGTTTTTCAAATTCTTCTGAAAAGATTTTTGCAATTTGAACGGATGATAAGCTTTCCTTAAAACTGTTAGCTGCAATTAGTATTTTCATTTAGCTTGATTCAGCTGTAAAAAATTTATTGTCATTTCATAAACAGACACAGAATTTATTCCACTGTCTCCTTCATATCTGCAAAGTTTTGGATCGCCCGGACATTTTGTTTTACAATATTCTTCCTTTGGTAAAACAATTTTTGATTCATTGCCCAAAGGTCCCCAAAGTTTTGGTGAGCAAGCTGTTAAAGGGCAGAACAACGAAAGTGTTGGAACTTTAAGCGCTGCACAGATATGCATTGGGCCAGTGCTGTTAGATATGAGTAAATCGAGTGCACTGAATTTAATTATTGCATCGCGAAGTGAATTATCAATAAACGGAAATTGAACTCCTGAAATGTTAAGAATTTCTTCCGGAGGATTTTTATCTGTAACAATCACTTTTAAATTATCATCTTGTAAAAACCGAATTAGTAATTTTCTGTATTCATCAACGGGAAGATTAGGAGCTGAGTTACCGCTTGTTGTATTTATTCCAATTAATTTTTGGTCTTTATCAATCAACTGATTTCTGAACTCAATTGCTTTTTGCTTCTCAGTTTCGCTGAGATGAATTTCGGGTTCAAGAGATATTGGTTCAATCCCGATTTTTCTTATCATATCAAGTGCATAATCGGCTTCGTGATGAAGAGGAATGTATTTTTTTCTGTCAACAAATTTTGTGAATGTAAGCATCTGAAAAACTTTGTGTCCCACTCCAACTCTGAAGGGAATTCCTGCAAGAAACAGAATGTAATTTAATCGCTCGGCAGGAAGAAGCATAAAAGCGTAATTGAATTTGTATGATCTGATTAGTTGAACCTGTTTGATGAATGATTCGAGTGATTTATCGTTTTCTTCATAAACAATTATTTCATCAACAAAAGGATTGTTCAGATAGATATCTTTCGTGTATTCACGTACAAGGACTGCAACGAAACTTTCAGGATAAACTCTCTTAATTTCACGAGGCAAAGGTGTTGAAAGAACTACATCACCAATTCTATCAATCCTTGCAATTAAGAATCTCGTTTTTTTTACATCCGGTTTTTTAATTCCCATATTTTTAATTGTACCTGAAGTTTTGTAATCGCGTGCATAATCGAAACGAACAAACCATATATTCCATCAATAAATCCCTTACGCAAAAAGAAATGCTGGAGAAATGCAACAACAGGAGTTACAATGATGGTAAATGCATTTACCTTTTTTCGATTTCGTTTCTCAATAGCTTCAAGAGTTGAGTAGTGATTTATTTTTGTGATTGCATCAGAAAAATTTCTGTATGAGAAATGCTGCATAGAATTTTTTAATTGACCAATTTTCCCTTGCACTTCAAAACCTTCGTGAATAAGCCGATTGGTAAGTTTAGTTTTTGATTTGCGAAATAATCTGAGTTGATAATCATTTCCCCAACCGCAGCCACGAATTAGTTTCCCAAGAAAATAGTTCTCCCGCTTAATTCTGTAACCATCGAACTGGTTCAAATCTGAATTTAAAATTTCATCTTTCAGTTTTTCGGTTACTCTTTCATCTGCATCAATACTCAAAATCCATTCATTAGAAGCTTGATTCATTGCAAAAGATTTTTGATCTGCAAAACCTTTCCACTCATTGATTAAAACTTTATCAGTAAATCGCTTTGCGATTGAAATCGTTTCATCTTCGCTGCCTGAATCAACTACAATAATTTCATCAGCCCATTTAACTGATTCGAGACAATCAGAAATATTTTGGGCTTCATTTTTTGTGATGATAACTACAGAAATCTTATTCATTACTGAAATATTTTAATATTTGATTGAAAATATAATCAATTAGCCCTCTAAAAACTTAGTTAGTTTTTGTAACTTTGGCAGAAAAATTTTTAGAAATAGAATATGGAAATAATAGAGTACACTCCTGAATGGAAAGAAAAATGGGACCAGTTTGTTCTGGAATCAAATAACGGAACGATGTTCCACCTTCAAAAATTTTTTGATTACCACAAACCTGGCAAATTTAATTTTAATCATCTTATATTTCTTGAAAAAGGAAATATTGTAGCAGTTCTTCCGGGTTCAATCATTGACGGAACTTTATTTGAATCTCCAATTGGAGCGAGTTATGGTTCGATAGTAACAAAAGATGTTAAGTTCACAAAAGCATTGGAAATTGTTCAGGCACTAATTGATTATGGAAAATCAAAAGGATGGAAAGAAATTCTTTTGACATCTGCACCAAGAGTTTATGAAAGATATCCGAATGAAAATCTTGATTTCGCAATGCTCTGGCTTGGGTTCAAGTATGATTTGCATTATATATCAAGCGCAATAAAACTTTTTCCTGAACGAGATATAATTTCACGCTTTCAACAAACGGTAAGAAGAAATGTTCGCAAGACATTAAAAGACCCTGACATAAGAGTTGAGATGAATGATCGTTACGATGAGTTTTATCCTATCCTTGTTGATAACAAAGCCAGACACGGAGTTAAACCAACTCATACTTATGAAGATCTTCTGAAGCTGAAAGAATTATTACCTGATAATCTGAAATTATTTATGGTTTATTATAAAGATAAACCAATTGCCGGCTCAAATCTTTTTATCTGTAATGAGATTGTTACTCTTTGTTTTTACAATATGCTTCTTTATGAATACGAACATCTCAAACCAATTCATCGAGTAATGTATGAAGTAGTTAAATGGTCAACTGAAAATGGATATCAATATGTTGATATTGGAGTTTCGCAGGATACTAAAGCTGCAAATCCAATGACACCAAGTATCAGCTTAATTGATTTCAAAGAAAAGTTTGATGCCCGAACAGTAATGAGAAATACTTTAAAGTACACTTATTAAAAAATAGAATGTCTGATAAAAAAAAAGTTATAATCACTTTTTTAGGAAACATTGATTACGATACACGATGTAATAATCTGTTTAATACATTAGACTCAAAGGGATTTGATGTTGAATTTATCGGCTTTGACTGGCTTACGGAAAATTTCAAATCTATTAAAGGAAAAAAAACTGTTCACAAACTTTCGAAGAAACCTTTTTCAATTTTTTTCTACTTTAAATTTTACTCATTACTAAAACTGCACTTACTTTCTAAAAAGTTCGATATAATTTTTGCAGAAGATCTTTATTGTCTGCCTGTTTGTGTTGTTGTTGGAAAAATGAAGAAGGCAAAAATTATTTATGACTGCCGTGAGTTGTTTGGATTTCTTGCCGGATTAATGAATAAAAAATTTGTTCAGAAGTTCTGGAGCAGTATCGAAAAGTTATTCATCAAAAAAGCAAATTTGGTATTGACTACTGGAGATATGGATTCAGAGTTTATTCGTAATCATTATCAGATTACAAATGATATAGTCATTCGCAATCTTCCTCTTTACAGAAAAGCAGATTCCCCTTTTGATTATTATTCAGCTTTGAAAATTGATAAATCAAAAAAAGTTTTGTTGTATCAAGGAGTAGTTTTGCATGGAAGAGGATTGAAAATGATTTTTGATTTTATTCAAACTACAAATGATTTTGTTCTTGTTATTGCCGGCGGAGGTGAAATGTTATCGTTTTATAAAGAACTCGCAGAAAAACTCCATATAATTGATAAAGTTTTTTTCATCGGAAAAATTCCTCAGGAAAAATTAATTAATTACACTGCAGGCGCTTTTGTTGGTTTATCATTGATTGAGAATATCAGCTTGAGTTACTATTACGCTCTTCCTAACAAATTATTTGAATATATAATGGCAGAAGTTCCTGTAATAGCAACTGACTTGCCGCAAATGAAAAATATTATTGATGAGTTCAATGTTGGGATAACGATAGAAGAAAATGATATCGAACAATTAAAACAATCTCTGAGTAAATTAAAAAATGATGAGAGCTACTACAATCAGCTCAAATTGAATTGTCGCATTGCTTCTCAAACATTGAATTGGAAAAAAGAGATTAAAAGACTAATGGATTTTATTGGGGCAGTGGTAGGACTTGCCCTTTTGGCACCGGTAATGCTTTTAATTGCTCTCTTTATTTATTTGAATATGGGGAGGCCCGTGTTTTTTCGGCAATTTCGTCCCGGTCTGCACGGGAGACCTTTTGTTATATATAAGTTTCGAACCATGAAGGAAGAACGGGACAGCAGGGGCAACCTATTGCCGGACGGGCAGCGTTTGACTCGCTTAGGACGTTTTCTACGTAGCACCAGCCTGGATGAATTGCCAGAACTTTTTAATGTTCTAAAAGGGGATATGAGCCTGGTGGGGCCGCGGCCGCTTTTGATGCAGTATCTGGACCGGTACACACCGGAACAGGCCCGCCGCCATGAGGTGAAGCCGGGCATCACCGGCTGGGCGCAGGTGAACGGGCGCAACGCCCTCACCTGGGAGGAAAAGTTTGCCCTGGATGTGTGGTATGTGGACAACTGGAGCTTGTGGCTGGATATAAAGATACTTTTTTTGACAGTTTGGAAGGTTTTGCGGCGGGAAGGCATCAGTGCCGATGGGCACGCTACTATGCCCGAGTTTAAGGGGGAAAGTTGCTGAAGTATGGAAATGTTGAAAATGGAAAATTTTAATATATTGTTTACCAGTTCGGGAAGAAGAGTTGCTTTAATTAATATTTTCAAAGAAACCTTGCAAAGAATGGGTTTGAAAGGGAAAATAGTGGCTGCTGATATGGCCAAAAATGCTCCCGCCCTGTATGTCGCAGATGAAATGGAATTGGTGCCCCCTGTTTTAGATGAATCATATATTTCTGTCTTAAAGGGTTTATGTGTTAAGCACGCTATTAAATTGCTGGTTCCACTGATTGATAATGAGTTATTAATATTATCAAAATACAAAGATGATTTCATGGATGTAGGAACAAGGGTGCTAGTGTCTTCTGAGCTTGTTAACCAAATTTGTTTTGATAAGAGGAAAACGCATTTCTTTTTTAAAGAAGCCGGCGTTGAGACACCATATTTGTATGATATTGATGATATCATGAACAACAACGTAGATATAAATTTTCCGTTAATAATAAAGCCTGCTAAAGGAAGTAGAAGTATCGGGGTAAATATTGTTAATAGTATTGAAGAGCTGCAGTTTTATTTCAAATGCATTGAAGAGCCAATTATCCAGGAATTTGTAGTTGGTGAAGAATATACTCTGGATGTTTTTGCCGATTTTAGTGGGAAAGTTATCTCGGTTGTTCCACGTCTGCGCATTGAAACAAGATCTGGTGAGGTTAGTAAAGGGCTAACAGTAAAAAATTACGACATAATTAATGCTGGTAAAATGGTTGTTGAGTCCTTGCCTGGAGCAGAGGGTTGTATAACTGTACAATGTATATTGACTCCTGACAACGTAATAAAGTTTATTGAAATCAATCCCCGTTTCGGTGGAGGATTTCCCTTGTCTGCCAGGGCGGGAGCCTTGTTTCCTCAATGGATAATAGAGCTCATTCTACAAAAGAAAATAGATGTAAAAATAGATGACTGGGAAGATGGTGTTTTAATGCTTAGATATGATTAAGCGGTTTTTTTAAAGAAGGATATTGTCCATGATTAAAGCAATTGTTTTTGATTTGGATGATACCATTTACCCGGAGTGGCAATTTGTTTCCAGTGGTTTTAGCGCTGTGGATTTATGGTTAAAGCAGATAAACATTATCAGAGAAGGGTTTTACGAAATTGCCTGGCATTATTACTCCAGTGGTTACAGGGGAAATATTTTTAATTTGGCTCTTGATGAGATGGGGATAAGATATGATGACGATTTAATTAATCAGATGGTGGAAAAATATAGAAGGCATCAGCCTTTGATTAATATGCATAATGATGCGCGGTGGGCTATTAATTTTTTTCGGGGAAAAGCCATTCTGGGAATAATTACTGATGGTTATTATGAAGTTCAAAAAAATAAAGTTAAGGCTTTGGGCTTGGATCAGGAGATGAATATTATTATCTATACCGACCAATTTGGTAGGAATAACTGGAAGCCAAGCAAAACACCTTTCGAGAAGTTTATGTATTTAGCTAACTTGCGGGGTGAAGAATGTATATACATAGGTGATAATGTAAAAAAGGATTTTATCGCTGCCAACCTTTTGCACTGGAAAACTATTCATGTAATACGTAAAGATGGCGAATATGCCAATGCAGAGATAAACGAAAAGAAATATGAGGCAATGTATGTTGTAAGAGATCTTTATGAAACGAGACAGATAATTGAGCCTGAAATAATAGGCGAGAGGTTTTGATGTTAATGATATTGAAAAATAACCATGACCATTGGCCACAAAAGCGCGTCTATCTTTCCCCGCCTCATTTGACCGGTGCCGAACAGGATTTGGTGGCACAGGCCTTTGCCAGCAACTGGATTGCCCCCCTGGGGCCGCATGTGGATGCCTTTGAGCGGGAGCTGGCCGCTTATGTGGGAGCGCCCGGTGCGGTGGCCTTGAGCTCGGGCACGGCGGCCATCCACCTGGCGC
>JAIMAZ010000132.1 GCA_023511695.1 Ignavibacterium sp. | reverse complement strand
ACATATACACCATTGGTAAATATAGGTGTGCCAAAGAAGGTTAAATCACCGGTTGAAGTTCCGTCAACTGAAAAGATTATTACTGTGTCAAAGCCTGATCCTTTGATGTCGTTCAGTGTGGTCGTGGTCGTTGTCTCTGGTGATAGATAGTTCATTGCATACAGGACCGATTTTTGTGTTGTGGCTGCCGCTGCAGGAACCATAGCCAGCATCATGCCGGCAAGCAGGACGAGAACCATGAGAATTTGCACACTTCTTCTTTTCATCAATAAAACCTCCTTGAAAAAAATTAGGAAATATTTTCTTTTCCTTGCTCTTAATTCTATATAAAGCTTACAAAAAAGTTAACTTGAAAAATTAATGATTTATTATAAACTGCTACACTGCCTAATACACTTGTTTTTTCATCTTCAACTATTGTGGGATATTTTCCTTTCAATTCCCAGGTCTGAAAGAATGGTGTCCAATCAATATAGTTTCTTAAGATTGAGAGAGAGTAATCTTTAAGAACCGTAACTCCCAATTTGTTTGGTTTCTTTATTTGTGTTTTACTCCAATCAATTTTGTATTTGTTCTCTCTTGCTTTTTCGATTGTGATTAAATTCTTCTCTGATTTTTTCTTAAGATATTCTTCTCTCTGTTTTTTGTATTCGTCTTTAACCGATTGAATATATTTTTCCCGATCTGATTTTACAGGATTCAGAAGGTTTGAAACAACCGGTACACTTCTGGAGGCATCAAGAACATGAATTACTGCACCCTCATAATTCGGATCTATTTTAACTGCCGTGTGAATTCTTGAAGTTGTTGCGCCACCAATAAGCAAAGGAATTTTTAATCCTCTTCTTTGCATTTCTTTTGCAACATGAACCATCTCATCAAGCGATGGGGTAATTAGTCCACTTAATCCAACCACATCAGCTTTTTCGTCAATTGCAGTCTGAATAATCTTTTCAGCGTGAACCATAACGCCGAGATCAATTACATTATAGCTGTTACAACCAAGCACCACACCAACAATATTTTTTCCAATGTCATGAACATCACCTTTAACAGTTGCGAGCAAAATGCGTCCTGGTTTACCAGCCCCTCCTAAATCTGTTTTTAATGGAGTTTTACTCAAACCTTCTCCAAAGGAAGCCTCACCCAAACCCTCTCCAAAGGAGAGGGCTTTTAAAGTATTTAGAATTTTTTGGAGAACATTTTCTCTGTTATTAAATACCTCTTCATTTGTAAATCTTATTACTCTAAATCCAATGTTTTCCAACCATTGAGTCCTTATTTCGTCGGAGTCTTTATTTTCAGGTAATTGATGAATCAATCCATCAATTTCAATTACTAATTTCTGCGGGATACAAACAAAGTCAGCAATGTACTTACCAATTACATGTTGTCTTCTGAATTTAAAATTTTCTAATCTCCTGTCTCTTAATAACTCCCACATTTTCTCTTCAGCAGGCGTTGGATTTGCTCTGTTTTGTTTAACGAACTCTTTCAATAATTCATAAACCGTTGGATCGGCAGTCATCCAATCATATTTGTCTGACTCCCTTCTCCTTTGGAGAAGGGCTGGGGATGAGGCTTCTACTCCCTTCTCCTTTGGAGAAGGGTTGGGGATGAGGCTTTCATTCCTTAGGGAAGGGGTCGAGGGTTTGGCTGTCTGTGCTTTAATTTGAGGTTCAAGTATCGCAACAGCTTTCTTCATCACTCTTGCGCTTTTAACAACTTGTGGAAGAAACATTTTTCCGGCACCAAACAAATCACCAACCACATTCATTCCCGACATAAGCGGACCTTCAATAATCTCCAGAGGATTTAAATATTTCTTTAATGCCTCTGCAATATCAACATCAATATAATCAGCAATACCTTTCACAAGTGCGTGTTTAAGTCTTTCTTCAACCGGAAGATTTCTCCACTCATCTTTCTTTTCTTCAATATGAATTTTATCCTGCTTCTTAATCTTTTCTGCAAATTCAATTAATCTTTCTGTTGCATCTGGTCTTCTGTTAAGAATTACATCCTCAACAAGCTCGAGTAAATCCTTCGGAATATCTTCATACACAGCAAGCTGACCGGCATTCACAATTCCCAAATCCATTCCGGCTTTGATTGCGTGATATAAAAATGCTGAGTGCATTGCTTCTCTTACAATATCATTTCCACGAAATGAAAAAGAAAGATTGCTAACTCCACCACTGACTTTTGCAAGAGGAAGATTCAGTTTTATCCACTTTGTTGCTTCGATGAAATCAACAGCATAGTTGTTGTGTTCTGACATTCCCGTGGCTATAGCAAGAATATTCGGATCAAAAATTATATCCTGCGGAGGAAATCCAACTTCTTTAGTAAGGATATCATAAGCTCGTTTACAAATTTCAATTCGTCTTTCAAAAGTATCTGCTTGCCCTTTTTCATCGAACGCCATTACAATTACTGCTGCTCCGTAGCTCAGAACTTTTTTAGCGTGTTCTTTAAAGACTTCTTCGCCTTCTTTTAGCGAAATGGAATTCACAATTCCTTTTCCCTGCAGGCATTTTAATCCTGCTTCAATCACAGACCATTTTGATGAATCAATCATAATCGGAAGTTTTGCTATATCCGGTTCTGCTTCAAGAAGATTAAGAAATTTTGTCATCGCTTTTTCTGAATCAAGCATACCTTCGTCCATATTAACATCAAGAACCTGTGCGCCTCCTTCAACCTGATCTCGTGCAACAGAAAGAGCTTCGTCATATTTTTCTTCTTTAATCAGTCTTGCAAATTTTTTTGAACCGGCTACATTTGTTCTTTCTCCAATATTCATAAAATTTGAATCAGGACGAAGAATTACAGGTTCAAGTCCGCTTAATCTTAAATATGGTTCCTGCTGTTTGGGAATTCTTGGCTTGTGATGTTTAACTTTTTCTGCAATAGCTTTAATATGTTCTGGAGTTGTACCACAGCATCCGCCAACAATATTTACAAAACCACTTGCAAGGAAATCTTCAAGCACTGCTGCCATTGAGTTTGGTGTTTCATCATAGCCGCCCATTTCATTTGGTAATCCGGCATTAGGATAAACAGAAACAAATTTGTCTGATATGTTAGATAAATCTTCAACAAATGGTCTCATTTGCTTTGCGCCAAGTGCGCAGTTTAAACCAACGCTTACCAGATTTTTTGCGTGTGATATTGAAATGTAAAATGCTTCAACAGTTTGTCCAGACAAAGTTCTACCGCTCATATCAACAATTGTCCCGCTAATCATTAATGGAATATCGAGCTTATGTTCTTCAAGATAATTCTGAATTGCTACAATGGCAGCTTTAGCATTAAGAGTGTCGAAAATTGTTTCGATAAGAAGAATATCAACCCCACCTTCAACAAGTCCTCTTGTTTGTTGATAATAAGCTTCAACCATTTCATCAAAAGTAACTGCTCGGTAGCCGGGATCATTTACATTCGGAGAAATAGAAAGAGTTTTGTTTGTTGGACCAAGAGCTCCGGCTACAAATCTTGGTTTATCGGGATTCTTACTACTGAATTCGTTTGCAACTTCTTTTGCAATTTTTGCAGCTTCAAAATTTATCTCATAGCAAAATTCCTGAGTATGATAATCTGCCTGTGATATTGGTGTTCCGTTGAAGGTGTTGGTTTCTACTATATCTGCTCCGGCTTCAAAATAAGCACGATGAATACCTTTGATAATTTCTGGTTGAGTGATACAAAGAATATCATTATTCCCTTTCAGATCGAAAGGATGATCTTTAAATCTTTCACCTCGATACTGTTCTTCTGTAAGCTTGTGGCGCTGAATCATTGTTCCCATTGCACCATCAAGAACAAGAATCCTCTCCGATAATATTTTTTTGAACTCTTCTGTTTTCATTTTTTCTCTGATTTATTATTCAACTTTTATTAAGTATAAGAACCTTGAAACAAGTTCAGGTTGACTTTCTGTTTCTTGTCATGCTGAACTTGCCCGCCTTGGCTCGACTGCCAAGTCGAGACAGGTTTCGGCATCTACTTGTTTCAGCATCTTACCTTCGGACTTAATTTTAGAACCCATAACAAGTTTAGAACGATAATTATAATATAGCCCTTACAAGTAACCGTTTAAAACAAAAAACCTCTTCAGATGATATGAAGAGGTAGTAAACTTTTCTTCATCTCATCTTTCCCCCAATTACAGGGGCAGGATTTAGCACCCGACATCACATTTTATAATAGTTGTGACCGGCTGCTACGGTATCAACGGGCCTGTTCCCTACTCCGTTCTTGATAAGATTTATAAATGTAAAAGAACTATTAAAAACTGTGACAAATATATGAATATTAAGCTCTTTGTCAACATAGATAGAATTTTCTTATTCCCTATCAAAATGACAGTTGGATAAATCCAACTGCAATAGATAAAAAATCTAATGAGTATTTATTGCAGTTCACTTTAGTGAACTGAAAAAAAATAAAATCCGGAAAGGCTTTAGCCACATAATAAATTTATTTTGTGCAGATTTTATTTTTCATACTTTTTCTTTTTCGAAAAAATATTAAATCAGTTCCGCTCTTGTCACTCTTCGATAAACTCAGAGTGACATTAAATGATATCTAAATATGTGTTCTTTTCTTTTATACCAAATTGATTATAATTAAATTTCATTAAATAAAAATCAAAGGATTGTATTCATTATGATAGTAGTTACAGGCGGAGCCGGATTTATCGGAAGTGCTATTGTTTGGAAGCTTAATTTATCCGGTAATGTTAATATCGTAATAGTTGATGAGCTCGGTACAACTGACAAATGGAAAAATCTTGTCGGATTAAAGTTTCAGGAATTTATTCATAAAGATGATTTCATTTCTTCTGTGGTTGATGATACAATTGAATTTCCAATTGAAGCTATAATTCATATGGGTGCAAATTCATCTACAACGGAGAAAGATGCTGATCATCTCTTTTCAAATAATTTTCTTTATACAAGAGAACTGGCAAAATATTGTTTGACAAAGAATATCAGATTTATTTATGCTTCGTCGGCTGCTACCTACGGCGATGGATCGCTTGGTTTTGATGATGATGAATCAAAACTTGAAACTCTCCGACCGCTGAATATGTATGGTTATTCTAAACAACTTTTTGATTTGTGGGCAAAGCGAAATAATATTCTTAATAAAATTGTTGGAATAAAATATTTCAATGTTTACGGTCCCAACGAATACCATAAAGGCGATATGCGTTCTGTTGTACATAAAGCTTTTGAGCAGGTTCGTGACACGGGCAAAGTTCGTTTATTCAAATCACTAAATTCTAAATTTAAAGACGGCGAACAAATGCGCGACTTTGTTTATGTAAAAGATGCTGTTGATATGACACTACACTTTCTCGAGCACAAAGATAAAAATGGCATTTACAATGTCGGTTCCGGAAAAGCAAGAACCTGGATTGATCTGGTTACGGCACTTTTTAATGCTGTTGGAAAGCCTGTTAACATTGAGTTTATTGATTTGCCGGAACATCTTCGTGAAAAGTATCAGTACTTTACAGAAGCAAATCTGAACAAAATAAAATCAGCCGGATATAATAAACCAACTACATCTCTTGAAGATGGTGTAAGCGATTATGTAAAAAACTACCTGCTGAAAAATTTATATTTGGGTTATTAGAAAGAAATGACGAGAGTGAGACTAAGTTCTCACTCTCTATTAATTAAAACTTTTCTTCGTCGTCATCTAAAAGATCATCTTCATCATCAAGATCATCAATATCAAAATCATCGTCAATCAATTCGTCTTCAGGTTCTTCGTCTTCATCAAAGAAGTCATCATCTTCTTCGTCCTTAAAGAGATCATCTTCGTCATCAGCAAAATCATCATCTTCTTCGTCCTCGAAATCCTCGAAGTCATCATCTTCATCAGGATTTTTTCTTTTAGCAGCTGATATTTTTTCAGACCAGAAATATTCTTGCTCACTTGCCGCAAAAGGGTTTTCGTTTTCGTCTGTGTTTTGCAGATTTAAGTTATTCAATTCCATACTAAATATCTCCGAATTAATCTTAATAATTTCATTTGTTAATTTATAGTTGCTGTGTAAATCTCCAAACAGAAAAATAAAAATCCAAATTAAAATTTGTTATATTTCACACACAATAAAAAGTTACTTGCTTTATTAATATCAGTCAATAAAAAAATTATAGTATGAAACTTGCAACTCTTTGTTATGTTGTTGATAAAAAAAACAACTCAATACTAATGATTTACAGAAACAAAAAGAAAAACGATTACCACGAAGGTAAATGGAATGGTCTCGGAGGAAAGTTTGAACAAGGCGAATCACCCGAAGAATGTGCAATAAGAGAAATTGAAGAAGAAAGCGGATTAAAAGTTAAATCGGTTAAGATGAAGGGATTTATAACTTTCCCTTTATTTGATGGAAAAGACGATTGGTATGTTTTTCTTTTTACAGCAGATGAGTTTGACGGAAATTTAATTGACTCGCCGGAAGGTCATCTGGAATGGATTCCGAACAGTAAACTAACAGAGATTAATCTTTGGGAAGGTGATAAAATTTTTATTCCCTGGTTGTTTCAGGAAAAATTCTTCAGCGCAAAGTTTAATTATGATAATGGAAAGTTTATTGATTATGAAGTAAATTTTTATTGAGACGTCCTTTTAATCAAGAACATTCTTACAAACAATGTCTTTTGCATCCAAAGCTATCACATATTTTTGCAATCTTGAATTGCCAGATAAGTCGCTCAGTGGAATTGAAATAATCAGTCCATACGACTCAGATGAGGTTAAGAGTGTTGTTAAAAAATTTTTCAGAAAATATTATGACGACAGTAACGAGCGAATTTTCACAATCGGAATAAATCCCGGCAGATTCGGCGGTGGACTTACTGGCATTTCTTTCACAGATCCGGTTGCGCTCAGAGAGCACTGTGAAATTGAAAATAATCTTGGCAACAAAAAAGAGCTTTCCAGTAAGTTTATCTATTCACTTGCAAATAAATTTGGTGGAACTGAAAAATTTTTTTCAAAAGTATTTCTCACAGCACTTTATCCTTTTGCATTAACCAAGGATGGAAAAAACTTCAATTACTACGATGACAAAAATGTAAGTAAAATTCTATCAAAGGATATTATAAAAAACATAGAATTTCAGATTTCATTTGGTGCAATAAAAGATTTTGCAATTTTACTTGGAAAGAAAAACGCAGACTATTTTTCCACACTAAATAACAAGCATAAATTTTTCAAAGATATAATTGTGGTTGAACATCCAAGATATATTATGCAATACAAATTGAAGAACATTGATTATTACATAAACAAATATCTTATTGCAATTAACAAATAAATCTTCGGTGTATTTAACAAGGATGTGTATATGGAATTAATTAAAAACCCTGGATTTGTAATTCTCGGTTTATGCGGATTCATCTTTTTTATTTCCGGACTTATTCAACTAAACTTCCCGCCAAAGAACATAAATTCTCTTTATGGATACAGAACAAAATCATCTATGAAATCAAAAGAGGCATGGGGTTTTGCACAAAAATATTCTGCAAGAATTTCAATTTGGGTTGGGCTTATAATGATAGTACTTGGAATTTACTCTTTAATGTTTCCGGTTATTTCAAACGAATCTCAGGTTTGGGTTAGCCTGGCAATAATTTTCATCTCTGTTGGAATTCTGATTTTCTCAACAGAAAAGAAATTGAAGCAAAATTATTATAACAAATAATTTCTTAAAATATTTTATTCAGCAAGAAATTTAACC
>JAIMAZ010000131.1 GCA_023511695.1 Ignavibacterium sp. | reverse complement strand
ATACTGTCATCCTTCGACTAGCTCAGGATGACAAATTGTGTCTTATGAGACAACCTCTTTGAATTAAGTGTTTACTTTAAGAGTAGTAACTTTTTAGTACTTGTAAATTCTTTTGAAGTTACCTGATCGCTTGCGTTGATTCTGTATAGATAAACTCCGGAAGAAAGAGATGAAGCGTCAAAGACAACGCTGTGGTAACCAGCTGGTTTATTTTCGTTAACAAGTTCTGCAACTTGCTGTCCGAGAAGATTAAATACTTTTAAGTTGACTTTGCTTTCATTAGGTAAAGCATAGCTGATTGTTGTACTTGGGTTAAATGGATTAGGATAATTTTGCTCTAATTCGAAAACAAGTGGCTGAAATCCATTATCATCAATGCCTGTGGTAAATCCTGTTGAATCAGCAACAGTAATATCATCAATATAATAAGTATCGCCATAAGGTGTATAAGCACCTATTCTCAATATTACCCCGTTCTGATTGAAGTTTGCAAGCGAAGCCAGTATGTTAACATAATTATTACCACTGAAGCTTTGCTCTTTAACAGTCGTCCAGGTTTGACCAAAATTGTTTGAAGCCTCAATTTTTATATAACCATTACCGCTGTTAGCTTTCTTTGTCCACAAGGAAATATAAGGTTTCGGAGCATTTCCAAGATTCATAGAACCAGCAACAGTCAGGTATGCATATTGAGCACCACCACTCGGACCTAAAGCCCATACCTGAGAACCACTATGTGCTGAAGCTACTTTAATATCCCACTGACCATTGTACCAAATAAATTTTGAAATCGAATCAACTTCAACATCATCTGTAAATGGAATACCTTGAGTACGAGAAGTATTAAATATCTCTACATCGTCAATATGCCAGCCGTCTTGATTGTTGTTCGCATTTGATTGAACAGAGAAACGAAGATAGGCTGAATTTTGTAATCTCAGATTAGTCAAATCAAAGGTACGCTGCTCCCATGTTGATTGTGAATTTCCTGTGAAACCAGCAAACTTAGTCCAGTTAACTGCATCAAGTGAGTATTCAATTATTCCGAAGTCAGAGCCGGATTCAAATGCATATTTATGATTAAATCTTAAAGTCGGCCGTTGAACAGAAGATGTATTTATCTTAACAACAATTCTTCTGTCTGAATTTGAGTTGTACATACCTATAGGACTATCTTCCAGAGCGTGCGTTCCACTATGACCAGCTTCATTAGAATCATCCTGAGTTACAGCCCAAGGTAAATCAGAAGCCCAGCCATAGCTGCCTTCGAAATTTTGTATGAATGGAGCTACTTCACTGATAAGATTGAAAGATGTTTGTAACTCTGCTCTTTCTGAACCCTGATTAATCAGCAATTGAGTATCCTGTTCATAAATTTTTGAATAATAAATCGTATTCATAAAAGTTAAATCTGTTAAAGTTGTTTCGATAGTTGCTTTATTAAATATATCGAATACTTTTGTTTCAACTCTGTTCTGAAGATTAGGAGAAGTGTAGTAATCATTGACAGCGTTCTGATCAGTTGAGACAATTACTCTATAATGATCAAAATCATTTGCGGTTGAAGCACCCCATCTGACTTTCATTCCATTGTTAGTTGGATTTAAAAGTACGAGTGTTCTTGGTGTTGGTGCGTTATCAATAAGTATATCATCAATGTAGTAAGTATCACCATAAGGAGTATAACAACCTATGCGTACCATAAAATTAGCGGATCGGAAATTTGATAATGGATATTGAAATCTTTGATAAGTTCCCGTATAACCATTTTCTCCTACCGTAGCCCAAGTTAATCCTCCATCACTGGATGCCTCAACTTTTACATAACCATTACCAGCATTAGCTTTTCTTGTCCAGAATGATATGTATGGGTTTGATGCACCTGATAGATTCATTATTCCGCCTAATGTAAGATAGCTATAGGTTCCACCAGACTGTTTCAGTGACCAAACCTGAGCACCACTATGTGCATTAGCGAGTTTTAATTCAAAAGCACCTGCAGTCCAGTTGTTAAGTGAAAATGTATCTACCTCAACATCGTCGAAAAATGGAAAAGCGATTACTTTAGGATTATTTAGAACCTGAACATCATCAATGTGCCATCCATCTTGTTGATTTGTGTTATTAGATACTGTTCTAAATCTAAGATATGCCACACTTGATGTTTGTTTAATAAAACCTATATCATAAGTATCGGCTTCCCACTCTCCTGCATTGTTTCCCGTGTATCCATTCAAAGTAGTCCAGTTTACATTATCAGGAGATACTTCAATGTATCCAAAGTCGTATCCGGTTTCGAAAGAATACTTATGATTAAATCTCATTAATGGTCTCTGAACTGCTGAGAGATTTATCATTCCTACTAATCTTCTATCAGCATTAGCAGGATAATTTCCTTGTGGGCTATCTTCATAAGCGTGAGTTGGACTATGACCAGGATCTCCTGCATCATCGGTTGTAACAGCCCAGGGAATATCAGCGACCCAATTATAAGAACCTTCGAAAGTCTGGGTCATTGGGGCATTCTCTCCTGTTGCATTAAAAGTTGTGGATAAATCTGTTCTTTCAGAACCCTGATTTATAAAATTCTGTGTATCTTCTTCATATACCTTAGCATAGTATAAAGTATTTGTAAAAGTAAGATCTGTTAATACTGTATCGAGCTTGGTTTTAACAAAAATATCAAATACTCGTGTTTCTTCCCTATTTTGGGTTAAAGCAGTAGCATTAAAATTATTCACAGTATTTTGATTTGTTGAAATGACAATTCTATAACGATAGAAATCCAATGCGGTTGATTGATTCCAATGGACATTCATACCATTTTCTGTTGGATTGGAAAGAATAATTGGCTGAGGTGCCGGTGCTTCATCAATCCTGATATCATCTACATAATAAGTGTTTCCATAAGGTACATAACAACCGATTCTCAGAAGAACATTTGATTGCCGATAATTCAATAAAGAACCTTGAAATCTCACATATTGCGAACCACTATAACTCCCTTCTTCAACAATAACCCAGCTGCTGCCACTATTTGTGGAAACCTCAATTCTTATATAACCATTTCCACCGTCTGATTTTCGAGTCCAAAGTGAAAAATACGGGTTTGTGGTCGAGGCAAGATTAATACTGCTCGCCAGTGTAAGATATTGATAAGTTCCTGTGGCAGGAAGCATTCCCCAGACTTGAGTTCCGCTATGAGCACTAGCACTTAAAATTTTCCAGATTGTGGTATCTCTACTCCAATATGATGATGAAACAGTCGAATTTTCAACATCATCATAAAATGGGAAGGAAACTTGAATTCCCAAAGGAGATTCATTTCCAACTGACTGTGAATAGTAATATCCACCAAATATTAGAAAAAATAAAAAGAACAATGAAAGCAATTTTTTCATTTTTAACTCCTTGTGATATTATGGAAGTGGTTAATTAAAAAATCTCTTGATTGTAGTTAAACTAAATCAAATTTCGAGTGCTAAAGTAACACTTATAAAGAGTGGGAAATGTCGTTATTGTTTCATTGTTTAGCGATTTTGTTCCAAACTGGTGAGAAAGCTGCGAAAAAAGGATTTAATTTAACTCAGTTTCGTTTTTACTGATAAATTCTGAAGGAAGACAATTAAACATTTGTTTGAATGCTTTTGTGAAATGTGAAGGACTATTGAACCCTATTTCTAATGCAATTTGAGTAACGCTTAATTTCTTTTCAACCAATAATTTTGCTGCTTTTTTAAGCTTCACTGTTCGGATAAATTCACCAGGCGATTGATTAGTAAGTGAATTTAACTTTCTATAAAGTTGACTACGGCTTAAAAACATTTCCTCGGCAAATTTATCAGTATTGAAATCAAGGTTGTAAATGTTTTTTTCAACTATTTCTATTGCTCTATTAATAAATTCCTTATCAGCAGTTGAATCTGTTAAATTTTCTGGTTTTAGGTCCAGTGATTTGCTAAACTTTTCTTTAAGCTTTATTCTCTGCGAAATCAGATTTTTAATTCTTGCATAAAGTTCGCTTGAGTTGAATGGTTTATAAAGATAATCATCTGCACCGGTTTCCAATCCTTCAACTTTCTCTTCGATAGTGGTTCTTGCAGTAAGAAGAATGACGGGAATATGGCTTGTTCTCCAATCATTTTTAATTCTCTGACAGAATTCCAATCCATCCATTTCCGGCATCATTATGTCACTGATAATCAAATCAGGTAATTGCTCTAATGATTTGTTAATTGCATCCAATCCGTTTTCAGCAAGAATAAGTTTATATTGATTTTTCAGCAATGATGAGAGATAAAATCTAACATCTTCTGAATCTTCAACAATCATTATAGTAAACTTATTGCTCTCATCGTCAGTTTTTGAATTTTCAACTTCAATGCTTTTTCTCATTGGTTCTGCTTTTTCCTCGGTAGAATGTGATGGTCTTTGTTCTTTCAACTTCTGAGTTTCATCAAGATAATCATTCAGTGGAATTGAAATTAAAAATTCTGTGCCTTTATTTTTTTTGCTAAATAATTTTATTTCCCATTTGTGTAAATCAATAAGCTCTTTCACTAAAGATAAACCTATTCCAAAACCAGCATAATTTTTTCGCATAGATTCAGTTGATTGATAAAAACGATCAAAAACTTTATTGATATCTTTTTCATCAATTCCTATTCCCGTATCAAAAATTTTTATAACAGCCTTTGGATTGATATCTGATTTCTGGCAATTAATCATAATTCCTATTTTTCCGTTAGCATTGGTAAACTTGAAAGCATTTGATAAAATGTTATTCAATATTTTTTCCAGAATGTCTTTATCAAACCATGCCATTATTTTTTCTTCATCTGATTCGAAGATCAACTCAATCTGTTTTTGTTCTGCCAGATTTTTGAAAGAGCACAAAATATTTTTGCTGAAATCAACAATATTTTCAAATGCAGCTTTAACAGGAATCTTAGCTGATTCAAGTTGTGTTAATTCAAGTAATTGATCAATAAGCGATTTTAATTTCTCACTATTCCTGGCTGCAAGCTCTGCAAGTTCAGCCACATTTGCAGTAGAACTATTATTTAATAATTCATCAATTGGTCCTTTAATAAGCATCAACGGAGTTCTCAATTCATGTGAGATGTTTGCAAAGAATCTTGACTTCATCGCTTCAACTTCACGAAGCTTTTCAGCTTCAAAATTTTTCATTTTAATCTCATTCATCAGTTTGGCTTTATTCATTTCAAGTCGTCTGATTGAAAGAACGCCAGCAAGGAATAAAAATATATAAACAATGTAAGCCCAAACTGTTCTCCACCAAGGTGGACTGATTATAACTTTTACAGCAGTTGGAATTTCATTCCACAAACCATCACTATTTGTTGCTTTAACTAAAAATTCATATTCACCCGGATTCAAATTAGTATAAGTAACAAATCTTCTGTTTTCCGAGTAGTTCCAGTCTTTATCAAATCCTTTCATCATGTAAGCATATTTAATTGTTGACGGATTATTATAATCAGTAGCAGTAAATTGAAACGAGAAAACATTTTCACTATATGATAATCTAATTTCTCCGTTTTTATTTAACGCTGATTTTATTGGTGAATTATCAAGTGATGAAACAGATTTGTTAAATAACTGGAAATCTGAAATGATAACTTTTGGTTTGTAATCAGATTGAATAACATGTTCAGTATGAAATATTTTTAATCCATCTATTGAACCAAATAGGAAAAATTTATCCTTAAAGTTTAATGCAGCACCTGAATTATAATCTGTTTGTTTCCTTTCGAACGCATAAGGAATACGATTAAACTTATCAGTAAAATTATCATAGACAAAAATGCCATCGCTTGTTGAAACCCAAATGTCACCATTTCCATTTTCAACTATTGACTTTACAACCTCAGATGATAATCCATCTCTTGAAGTATATGTTCTTGATACTAAGATAAGTTCTTCAATGGAATTAAAGTTTGTTAAATTTTTCAGGACAAGTTTTGTTAATCCCTGATCAGTACAAACCCATAAAGTTGTTCTATCGTTATCAGCTCTACTTTGAGTCTGATACAAAAATAAAATTGAATTGCTCTTCAGATGTCCGCTGCTGGTCTTTGAAGTTAAGTAAAGGAATTTGTTCTTTTCTTTATCAAAGTAATTTAATCCACCGCCGTTTGTTCCTATCCAGATTCTCCCGATTTTATCAACAACAATTGACCAAACATCATTAAAGCTGATTGCTTCGGGATTATCTTTATTACTTCTCCAAAACTTTAGTTCATATTGATCTTTGTTTTTATTTGATTTAATTAGTTTAACCAGTCCTCCACCCCAGCTTCCGATAAGAAGATTATTGTCAGAATCAGGCCTTATATCTTTTATATAATTATATGCAAGCGTCTTGAATAAAGGATATTCAATTTTAATTTTCTTTAAAGTGTTATTTCTGATATTGAATTGATATAAACCCTGTCCATAAGTTCCCACCCACAAAATATCTTTATCTTCTTTGTAAAGCGACCAGATGTTCAGACCTTTAAATTGAGGAAATTCAGTTTCGGTCATTTCCTGCAAATTCAATTTGAACAATCCGGTTGAAGTACCGACTAAAATATTTTTATCATCATAATTACTTATAGTTTTAACATCTGAGTTAAAAGAATGTAAAGAATTCTGTGAATTGAAATCAGAAAAAGGCATCAGAAAATTATATCTGATTGAAAGTGAGCTGACTCCATTTTCTGTAGCAAACCAGATTACGCCTGATTTATCCTTTAACATTTTATTAATCTGATTACTAACAATGCTATTCGGATTATCTTTCTGCTGAATAAATCTTACTGATTTATTTTCATTCAAATTATATCGTACTAAACCACCGTAGGTTCCTATGTAAAGAATTAGGTTGTTGTTTTCAATTGATTCGACAACATCACCAACACTGCCTGAAAATTGAATTGATTTTTCTTCGGGAAAATTTATTCCAGATATTTTTTTTGAATCTGTATTTATGAAATTAAGTCCGGCAGCAGTACAAATCCATATTCTGTTTTCATCGAATGAAGATTTAACCAATTCCCAAATAAGATTATTATTAAGTGAATTGCTTGCTGCAAAATATTTTACAAAACCTTTTTCCGGCTTTTCAGGATTAAACTCATTCAAACCGAAATATGTACTTATCCAGAGTACACCATTTTTATCTTCAATGATTGAGGTTATAAAATTATTACTTATGCTTAATGGATTTTCTGGATTATAATCCCAATGACCAATTTTTTTTCCGGACTGATCAAACTTAAAAAATCCTTGCTGATATGTTCCAACCCAAACATTCTTTTGTTTATCAACATAAATAGTTGTAACGGAATTATCGTTTCGGGTAATCTCCTCAATTTCCCAACTTGAAAATTTTTGAGTTGAATAATCTAGCTTAATTACATCGCCGTTTTTTGAGCCAATCCATAGATTTCCATCTTCATCTTCATACAATGACCAAATGTCTTTTGAAACAATACTGTTTTTTTCAGCAGAAGGTCTGAATACTTTAAATTCGTAACCATCAAATCTGTTAAATCCATCTTCTGTTCCGAACCAGATAAAGCCTGTTTTATCCTGCAATACACAATTCACTTTATTATTAGATAATCCATCCTGTACGGAGTAATTTCTGAACTCAACTGTTTGTGAGTATATAATTACACTTAGTAAAATGAATGATTGTACTGCTTTCCCAAACATGCTAATTGATATTTTGTGGTAAATAAATTTATGAAGCTTAACCAAACAATCCAACTATTCAGTAAAAAATTTTCCCATAGAGCTATTTTCACTTTTGTAAATTAGATT
>JAIMAZ010000130.1 GCA_023511695.1 Ignavibacterium sp. | reverse complement strand
GTCTATTGTCATGTCTTTAAGGACACATCAAACATTTTTCATTTCTCATACTTACTATCTATTGCATCTGAATCTTCCATAGACGAGACAAACCCCTCTTTGAGTGTAGGTCCTGGAGGATATGGGATTGCAATCTATCAGGTTGGAAATGACTTGAAATATGCCTTCAGTACTGATTATTTCACGACATTTACGACTTACGACTTCCCTTACAACACTGCCGATTCTACCGAATGGGCTCCTTACACTAAATGGTGGTGGGTTCCTCCGTACTTACGAGGTTTCAATACGGTCTTCCTAAGAGGTTATAATGTATACTTCACAGAATCCTCATGTTCAGGAACATCAATGATCTGGTATGACCCTGTTCTCGTATCCGACCAGAGACCCTCATCGTTCCACATCGGCAACCTAGGAAATTACAATTACTATCCGAGGCTTTCCAATAGATCTGGACTTGCAATTCCAGCAATTATATGGCCTTATGATTTCTGGCACTTTGTACCACCTTATCTCTTCCTATATGATAGCACTTACATCCTTGTGGACAATATGAACGCAGTTGGAGTGAATGAAACTCCAACTTCCTCTGAAGTTCTCAACTTCGTTGTGACCTCAACTTCAGCAAACAGAATTTCTTCTTTATCGTGCGAAGCTTCGGCAATAATAATTCCTTGCGGGTCACAGATAAAACTTCTTCCCCAGAATTCGATTCCGGCAGAATTATTAGTTTCTTTTTCAAGACCTATTCTGTTAACAGCTGCAACATAAACTCCATTTGCAATCGCGTGGGAACGCTGTATTGTTTGCCAGCTTTCAAACTGAGCTTTTCCATGTTCTTTCTTTTCGTGAGGATGCCAGCCAATCGCAGTAGGATAAAATAAGATGCTTGCACCTTGCAAGGCAGTTAAACGCGCTCCTTCAGGATACCACTGATCCCAACAAATCAGTGTTCCAATATTTCCATACTCAGTTTCAAATGATTTGAATCCCAAATCACCGGGAGTGAAATAAAATTTTTCATAATATGCAGGATCATCGGGAATGTGCATCTTTCTGTAAATGCCGGCAATATCTCCTTTTGTATTTATAACAGCCAAAGAATTGTGATAAAGTCCTGCAGCTCTTTTTTCAAACAATGGTACAACTACTATAACTTTTTTTCTTTTAGCAATCTTACGAATTGCTTCAGTTGATGGGCCGGGAATTGTTTCTGCCAAATCGAAGTAATCAATATTTTCTGACTGACAGAAATATTGCGAGCGAAAAAGTTCAGGAAGACAAATCACCTGAGCACCTTTATCTGCTGCTTTCTCAATCCAATTTACGGCTTTCTTTAGATTGTCATCAGGATTTTTACCAAATGCAAGCTGAATAATTCCGACTTTAAATTTTTCTGGTTGTTTCATAAAACTCTCTCTAAAAATTTTTTATAATTTCGATTCAACAAAATCTAATACCTGTTTCAATTTATTCTGTGCTTTTGATTTGAGTTCAGCACATTCTTTTTTCATTTCTGAAACAAAATTTTCATCTTTAATATCTTTAAGATTAATTAACACATTATAAATTCCACCAAGAACACCTGTATAAGCACTTTGAGCACCAACTCCAACATCTGTAATTGAATTTGGATTTCCTAATTGTGCAACTGTTTCTGCAATCTCAATTGCTTCATAACTCAAGCGGGCTGTGTTTAACGGTACACGAACAGCATTCTTCAAACCATTTTGCATAGCATCTTCACGAATTTTCTTTTCCTCTGCTGTTTTATTAGGCAATCGGCGAGCATTCATATATTCATTAAAAGCATTTGTATCATCATCAACGGCTTTGACAAGTTCATCTTTAATTTGCTGACATCGTTCGGCAGCTTGATTTAATTTTTCGTCTATCTCCGGAGTGCTACCTCTTTTGTAAGCAGTCAGATTACTTACCATTGAGGATAATGCAGCGCCCAATGCTCCTGATAAAGCGGCAATCGAACCTCCGCCAGGTGCAGGTGTTTCTCGCGAAACTTCATCAACAAAATCAGTTAGTTTCATTTCAACGAGAGCGCTATCAATATTTTTCGGAAGCCCTAATACTCTTTCTTCAATCTTAAATTCCGAAACATCATTTAATCCAAGTGACTGAACAGCAGTATTTAAAATATCTCTTATCGGAATTCCGACTGAACGATGTTGTTTTCTTAAATAATATTTTCCGGTTTCAAGCATAGCCGGATAAGGCACCATTCCGACTATCTCACTTCCAGTAACCCGTAATCCTCGTTCTTCTGCTAATCTTGAAGCTTCATCAAATACATGATGCATTGAAGTAATTTTATAATTTGTAAGATTGATTGAGATTTGTGCACGATCATATTTTGGTACCATCCAACCAATTGCTTTGCAATGTTTGAATTTGCCCGGAATTTTTACTGATTGCCCTTCAGGATGTTTAGGATCAATACCATTAAGATCAAGTAATTCAGCTAAGTCATAATTATGAACTTCTTTACAATGCTTAATTGTTTCTTCGATTGACTTGCCTATAAACTCACAACTGCCGCAAGGATAAGAACCTTTTTGATATTTCAGTATTTCTTCACTCTTAAAATAAAAAGGACCGTTGCCGCCCTTGCGTGCTGAACGGCCTTTCTCTCTTAACTCGAATGCAATATCTGTTGCATATTTTTCTTCACGCGTATTAAGATTAATATTGTAAGCGATTAAAAATTCTCTTACACCAATAACTGTTGCACCTGATTTAGGATTAAATTTTGCAGGCCCAAAATCAGGTTTCCATTTAGGATCTTTTAATTTTTCTTCCAGGCCTTCGTATTCACCTTGCCTAATTTTAGCAAGATTAACTCTTTCAGGTGAAGCAGCAGATTTTTCATAAAGATAAACCGGAATTCCAAGCTCTTCTCCAACTCTCTTTGCAACTTCTTTTGATAGTTCAATGCATTCTTCTTCTGTTACTCCTGTTATTGGAACAAAAGGGCAAACATCAGTTGCACCCATTCTTGGATGAGTTCCCTTGTGTTTAGACATATCAATGAGTTCAGCAGCTTTTTTTATTGCATTAAATGCTGCCACTTTAACTCCTTCCGGTGTTCCAATAAAAGTAACAACAGTTCTATTCATATCATAACCGGGATCAACATCAAGCAGTTTTACACCTTCAACGTTTTTTATTTCATCAGTTATTTGTTTTATAATTTCAGGACACTGTCCCTCAGAGAAGTTTGGTACGCATTCAATTAATCTTTCTTGCATTAGTTCCTCAACAAATATTATTTCAATTTAATAGACTAAAATCAACCTTCGGCTTTATTTGAAGTGACGAAGGATTGAATAAAATGATAGTGCAAAATTAAGATAATTGGAAGGAATTCTCATTGTTACTTCAAAAAAATCATAAGGATATCTTTATACGTTTCTCCGGAAATGTGCAGTGAAAAAAGGCTCAAGTCTGATTTCACCGTGATGTATTGGGATACGAAACAAAACAGTTAAAATAATTTTTTTAGTCGTAGCTCATCTCTCCTGAGATGAACTAAGTGTTAAAAACAAAAATGCTCAGGACTGGATCCGCCTTGGCAGATAGAATTACGAAAATTCATTATTAAATATTTGTTTTCTGATAATCTGTTCTCAGACAGAAAAGCATTATTTTTAATTGCTTAAAACTTAGAAAAAATTAATAACCCACTTCCCTGGTATAAAAATGAAAAGAATGATCTACCTAATCCCCAAAGCAGGAAACCTTAAGAACCTGAAACTAATTCCTGATGAATTAATGAATCCGAAATCAAACGAAGTTACAATCCAAATTAAAGCTATCGGATTAAACTTTGCAGATGTATTTTGCATTCAGGGATTGTATAAAGCTGCACCTAAAGAAAATTTAATTCCGGGACTCGAATTTTCAGGTGTTGTAATTAATAAAGGCGAATCCGTAACTGAATTTAATATTGGTGATAAAGTAATTGGTGTTACAAAATTCGGAGCATTTACAACTCATATTAATCTTAATAAACATTATTTAATGAAATTGCCGGAAGATTGGTCTTTTGAAGAAGGAGCTTCATTTATTGTTCAAGCTCTTACTGCTTACTATGCAATTAAAGAATTAGGTAATATTCACTCAAATCAGATTGTTTTAATTAATAGTGTTGCCGGTGGAGTCGGAATTTATGCAAACCGAATTGCTAAAAAATTTAATTGTACAACAATCGGAACGGTAGGAAGCAGAAATAAAATTGAGAAGATTAAAAATGAAAAAATTGATTTCATCTTACTCAGAGATGATACATTTATTGAAAACCTGAAAAATATTTTAGCCAATAGAAAAATAGATTTACTGCTTGAGTCATTGACAGGGAAATATTTTAAACCAACATTCGATTTACTTGCGCCGCAAGGCAGAGCAATTATTTATGGTGCATCAAACTTTGCTACACATACTTCTTTCCCAAATTATTTAGGGCTTGCTTACAAATACCTTACGCGTCCCAAAGTTGATATTCTTAAATTAATTGAACAAAATAAATCTGTTATGGGATTTAATTTAATCTGGCTGTATGATAAGAATGAGTATATGAAAAAGTTACTGAATGAAATTATAGAATTAAATATGGATAAACCTTATATCGGCGAAGTTTTTGAGTTTAATCAATTGCCTGAAGCAATAAGAAAATTTCAATCAGGAAATACATTTGGTAAAGTTGTAATCAAATTAAACTGATTGGACAAATTATTTTAATCCATTTTCACCTCGTCAGATAAATGTCTGAACCAGAAATAATACAAACCAACAGAAAGAAAAATTAAGATAATTATTAAGTAAAAGAATAGATCAAACCTTTTCATAATTAATGTCATACCAGATAAAAACAGCACTATCTGCCAGGGAAGAGCGAAGCAAATTGAAATAATGTCTCTTCTATTCTCAGAATTAATTTCCGATTTCTTTTCTTCTGGTAGTAATGACTTTACCGGTTTCCAGAATCCAAACGGTCTGGTAGTTTTATAAAAATTAATCAGGATTTCTTTATCAGTTTGTTTAGAAAAAATAGTCCCTACAATTGTAGCAGTAAAGGAACTTATCAGAAGGACTAAGAAAGAAAGATATTCAGTTGCTTCGGGATAAATGAGTTTCTGGATTATTGCCGCACTCATTCCAAAGATAGTTCCCATTGTAAAACCAAATCCATTCATTCTCCACCAATACCATCGTATTAAAAGAGGCACAATCATACCTACACCTAAGCCCATAGTAAGCCAGCCCCAGATTTCATTAATACTCTTGAAACCAATTGCTAAAATCAAACCAGATAACACAATTATTAATGATGAGATTCGGCTTTGAAGAATTAATTTTTTTTCTGATGCATAAGGATTTATAAATTGCTGATAAATATCTTTCACCCAATAAGAAGCGCCGGAATTAATCAACGAACTAAAAGTTGACATTGCTGCAGCCATCAATCCGGCAATCAATAAACCTTTTAATCCAATTGGTAGTAAATTGAAGATTACCGTCGGCAAAACTTTTTCAGGATCACTGATTATCTGACCAGAATCAAAACCATAAGAAATTCCAAGCACTGCAATAGCTGCAATGAAAGGCCACCGAAAAGAAAGAAGAATCATCCAGAATAAAGAAAGCAGTCCTGCATCTCTATCACTTCTTGCAGCAAAAAATCTCTGAGCCATATAGCCGCCTGTACCAGCACTTCCCTCAATGATTACTTTTATCAGATAAAAAATAAGTGCTATACCGAAAAAGTTATAAATTGAATATGCTGAATTATCAGGAAAGTTTAACATCCACTGTGGTAGAACATTCGTCCAATTTTCTCTCGTGGTTTCAATTGAAAAAAAACTGCCATCCTTCAAAGGAACAGAAACTGAAAATACATCAGGCAATTTTGCAAACAATGCCATTGAACAGACAATTATTATCATAACAAAAATAAGAATGCCTTGAAAAACATCTGTCCAGACAACTCCTTGCAGACCGCTTGCAACTGTATAAAGTGTGGTTAAAGATATTATCACTGCTGCAGCCCAAAATTCAGATGATAAACCAAAAAAGCCGGGTATCTTTAATACATCGCCAATAAACTTTCCTGCTCCAACAGAGAAATAAGAAACTATTGCAATAGTAATAATTATTGTTGATAAAGCAGAAATTACTCTCGCAGATTTACCTTGGAGATCATCACCAAATCTGAATTTCATCCATTCGGAAAGAGTCATAACTTTTGATCTTCTGGTCCACTTACCCATAAAAATCATAAGGAAAGCCATGATCAGAACAAGTCCGCCGCGCATTTCAACAAAGAATCCAACTGCACCGAATGCATAAATCAAAGCCACATTAATCATAGTACCACTTACATCAAAATTTGAAGCCATACCAGATGCACCTAAAGCCCACCAAGGAATTTTTCTGTTACCCAGGAAATAAGCGTCAATGCCTGTTGATGCTCTTTTCTCAAAGTAAAATCCTATCAGAGTAATAAGAATCAGATAAGAAGCAACAATAAGAATATCAATTAAGCTCATAAATTATCTCTCTGCTTCTTCAATTATTTTTTTTACTTCATCGAGAGTGACCGGAAATTGTTTATCATCAATGTTCACAACGATGAAAAATCCTTCAGAAATGTTTAAATCATTTAATTGATTAATCAGTTTTAACTGACCACTTTCAATTAATCTTCCTGTTTCTTCAGACCAGATTTCTTTTGTTGTTAAACATCCCTGCGACGGAGTAAACGGATAGTAAGATTTATCAGTATAATAAGATAAATCAATGGTTGTTCCATGAGCAATTATTTCGTTCCTTCCGGCTTCACCTGCATAGTAGGACTCAAATATTGGTAAATAATTTTTCCAACTATCCGGAAGTAATTCTTTATAAAGCTCAATGTTCCACTGAGATTCTTTTCTTTTATTATGAAAATAAATTGAAGGTTTAACTTCAAATGGCAGAACAAGCTGAAGATTTGGACTTGGACCGATAAAAACATTTTTAGAAACATCCGTTCCCTGAATTGAAAAAATTCCTTCCGGTGTGTTACCATTAGTGATAAATCCAGGCAGATCGGATATTGCTCTTGCCAATTGAGGAACTGAAAATATTTCACCAGAATCATCTCTTAAAAATTTTCCATCTGGTTTTTTAATTATCAGCAAACCTGGATAATTACGATTTAATCTTTGCAAGGAGTAAATTGTAATTTTCTCATCAACAATTTTATGTTTTAAGAAATCAATCAGTGGAGGCGGGTTAAGATTATTTCTAAAGTTTGTTTGCAAATCAAACTTTAACATTCTGATAATCGGGTCTTTCTTTGCAGTCATAAATTTCATTTCAAACTGATTGGTAATTTCAATTAAAGAATCCACTGATAGTGATTCCCGCAAATAGTAAACAGACATTGCAAAAAGTTTTGAATTGTTTAATCGAGGTAATAATTCAAAAGCTTCCTGATGAAATTGATTTGGATATACGGCATATATGACTTCCAATAATGCTCTTTGGAATTCTAGTGAACGATTGAAGAAATCACTAAGGCAATATTTGATTACTTTATCTGTAAGTGTATCATGATATTGAATTAACTCCATTGCCCAGAAAGCTGATATATATTTCGATTCAGTTGAATCATTTAATGGTTCAGAAAAAGATTGCTTTATAGTTTGGTTAACTGTTTTATTTAAAAAATTTTCTCTTTCAGTTTTTAATGTAAAATTGGAATAAAAATCCTTTTCCAGATAGATTTTTGTTGAACAATTCTGCAAGACAACGGTGATTAGAATTAAAATAATGTACTTCATAAAAATTTTCTCCTTCTTGAATCACAAGC
>JAIMAZ010000129.1 GCA_023511695.1 Ignavibacterium sp. | reverse complement strand
GATCGATAATGTAATCGGATTTAATAGAACTGATTCTGTCAGCAAATGAACAATAAAATTTTGATTGGAAACTATAAACAAAAAATTGACAGTTACGATAATCAAATTGAAAATAAAAACTTAATTAACTAAATAAAAAAAACAAGCAAGGATGCTTGTAATTCAATAAACAAAATACATGGAGGTTCACAATGGCATTCCAAATCAACACCAACCTTGATGCGTTAAAAGCTTACAACGCTCTTGTAAAAGTTAACGCACAAACAACCAAAGCTCAGCTGCGTCTTGCAACAATGAAGAAAATTAACAGTGTAGCTGACGACACTTCCGGCTTCAGAGTAAGTAAAGAACTCGAAGCAGAAAACTTCAAGTACAATGCTCAATTAAACAACATTGCATCAGCAAAGAATTTGCTCTCAACTGGTGAATCAGCTTTAATGCAGGTTCTCGACAAATTAAACCAGATTGAAGCTAAACAGGAAGATGCAAAAGATCCATTAAAGAATGCTGCCGCTCTTTCTGAAGATGTTAAAGTTCTTGCTGATGAAATTAATAACATTCTGTCCAACACCACAATTAACGGTTCAAATATTCTTGCTAGCGCTAACTTCAATTTCGGAGCAGGAACAACTCTTACTGTTAATATTGGTGCCCAGATTGGTGCTTACTCAACTATTATCACAGGCTTACAGAACACAACTGGTCAGGCTAACTTAACTCAAAGCATATCAACATTCAGAGATAATATCAAAACAGCTTTGGGTTACATTGGTAACAGAATACAGACATTTGAGTCACGCGAAGAATTCATTACTGCTTCGATCACAAATAACTCAGCTACAATTTCCCGACTTGTTGATGCTGATATGGCAATGGAGCAATTGAATGCAACCAAAGGCCAAATCGGAACACAGATAGCAACTGCAATGTTGGCTCAGGTTAATGTTGGTCCACAAAGCTTACTTGGATTGTTCAGATAATTTCTTTGAATTAACAACAGAAACCCCCGCTGAATAATGCGGGGGTTATTTTTAATCAGGGATGAAAAATGCAAAACACAGCAACTTACAGAACCAATAAACTCAACACATATCTGGCAAACGATATTCTGAACTCTACTCCGGAAAAACTCTTAATTAAGGTATATGATTTTGCGATAGTTAATTGTCAGAGAAAAGATATAATTAAAACTAACGATGCTCTTCAACAGTTGATTAATGCTTTAAGATACGACAACGAAGAAGTAAGTGCCATTTCTACAGGGCTTTTAAGGTTGTATCAATTCTGTCAGGATCAGATGCGTAAACACAATTATGAGCTTGTTAAAGAAATTTTATCTCAGTTAAGAGAAACCTGGTTAAATGTTTTTAATCAAGTAAAACAAAATGGCTATTGATCTTCTAACAACATCAGGAATTAATTCTTTTATTAACTCTTATATCCAGTCTGAGAGTGAGAAAAGAATTACGCCCTTAAAAACCAGGCAGAATAAGTATAATAAACTTTCTTCGGCTTACAGCAATTTATTAAGCAATCTTGATAAACTTAAAAACTCTTTATCAACTCTAAAGTTAAGGGATGCCTCATCAATCTTCAAAGCAAAGAAAGCCGAGACATCAAACAATAATCTTGTTTCCGCAACAGCTTCTTCTTCAGCTGATGCGGGTTCATTTACGATAAGAACAAATCAACTGGCGAAAAACGATACTCTTTTATCAATAGATAGAATTTCTTCAGCAAGCTCTTCTATAACTTTACCAGGAACATATTCCTTTACGATTAAAACAGGTGATGGAAGCGGCTCATTTTATACCAGTAATGTTAGTGTAACTTTAGCTGAGTCTGATTTTACCAATGGTAATATTTCTTATCAGGTACTTGCAGAAAAGTTAAAAAATGCAATAAATGATGATAAAGCAATTATTGCAAGCAACTCTGTAAGTGGATTTAATAATTCTTCAGGAAGTTTCAAACTAAGCTTAAATGGTACCGAGACGGAAATAACCTACACTGAAGGAACTTATGAAGAGGTAATTGATAGTATTATTACTCAGATAAATGCAATAAGCGGAGTAACCGCTGAAAAAGTAGTTGAAGGCGGAAATGTCCAATTAAAAATAACAGCTGTTAATTCATCAAAATATATCCAACTAAAAAATGACACAGGAACACTTTTGACTCAATTGGGGGTGTCATCGAACAAGGAAATTGCGGCTTCTGGCGTAATTACTGCTTCTTCTTTCTCTCCCGTCGTTGGAAGCACGCAATTTTCTATCTCTTCAAAACAGACTGGCTACAATTACAGAATTATGGAAATCTCTGATGACCAGACTGGTGGTATATTGAATGAATTCGGTATCAATCTTGGAACAACGCGGCAAGCTTTTGTACAAAATAATAATGGAGATGATACTGCAGGATTTGTTCATTCAGAAGCAGATTTGAATGCAAAACTTTTATTTAACGGAATTGAAATTCAAAGAGACTCAAATACAATTTCTGACTTGGTCAATGGTGTTACAATTAATCTTAAATCCGTTTTCTCTCAGTCAGATCAGGATGTTGTAATAACAATTGGCACTGATGTATCTGCTATAAAATCAAAAATAGAAGAATTTATTAATTCATTTAATTCCCTTTACTCATTTATCAGAAAAAATTCTTCTTCTGTTTCTGGCAGCAGAGGAGTTTTATTCGGAGATTCAACAACTTCTTCACTCAATTTAATTTTAAGTTCTTCCGCATATACATCACTCACAGGTTTTCCTTCTGATGTGATAAACTCTTTATCCAAGCTTGGAATTACTTTCGATGTGAATAATGGATTAAGTATATCTGATTCATCACAGCTCGAATCTATGATTTTAAGCAGAACTTCAGAAGTTGAAACATTCTTCAATGATACAAATGGCTTTTCAGAAACATTATTCTCTAAAATAAATTCTTACTCCGGTGCCAGTGGATATATTCAGCAGGCAATTTCGAGACTCGATACTAACCTGAATCAGATTAACGATTCAATTACAAGAATTCAAAATCAAATTAATAAAAGCGCTGAAAATCTTAGAAAACAATATCAGAAACTTCAGACTCAACTGGCATCGTTACTTTCATCACAGAGTCTGTTTACAAATAATTTAGGATAATTATATGTCAGCAATTTATGCATCTGAATTGATCTCCAGAATGAATGATATAGTAAATGAACTAAATTCTTTGAATGAAGATTCTTTTGATGAAAAATTCCCGGAGATTAAACAAAAAATGGTTGAAGTTCACGAAATTCAGGAAAGATCCCTCTATTTATATTCAGATGCGGACCAAAAAAAAATTTCCGATGCCTCTAAACTGATTAAAGAAACTTTCGATAATGTATTGAGAAAATGGATGGATCGTGTTGGAGAAGTAAAAAAAGAGTTAGATTTGCAATTAAATCAGAAAAAAATTTTAAGCTATAAGAGGTTTTAATATGGAAATTAAAGGAATTACCCCGAAGCCTATAATTGTTGATGAAACAAAAAATAATAAGTCAGTAAAGAAAGAAATTCAGAAAAAAGATTCACTCGAAATCTCAAAAGAAGCAAAGGAACTCCAGCAGAAAAGCGAGCAAGTAAAAGACCTGAGCATAATCAAAGAGAGAATCAAATCAGGATTCTATAACACTGATGAAGTGCTTAACAAAGTTGCTGATCGCATTCTGAAGGAGCTAAATAGCAAATAGTTGTAAAAACTTTTTACAATCTCGCCATATTTTAAATCTTTTTTGTAAAAAATTGTTTACTCTTTTCTAATAAGAATTTATATTTGTCATTGTATGAACAATGACGAAATATTTTCGCATAAACTTTTCCTTCTGGGGAAATTCACAGCTAGTTTGATTCACGAAATAAGGAATCCGCTTTCAGTTATTAAAATGAATCTGGAATTCCTTAATATGTTAAAAAGTGAATTACCCACTGAAGCAAATGACAGCATTCAATCGTGTGTTGAAGCTACAAGCCGTATGATTTTTCTTATCGAAAATTTTTCTGACTTTTCTAAGAAGCATCCATCTGAACTAAGTATTTGTAATGTAAATGAAATAACACAGATTGCTGTTAATATTTCTCAGGTAAATGCCAGCCGGGTGAATCTCTATATCGAAACAGAACTATCACCAAACATGCCTTCGATTTATTTTCATAAAGACAAAATGCTTCATGTTTTTCTAAACTTGCTTAATAATGCAATCGAGGCAAAAAATAAATCCGATAAAATTTTTGTTAGAACTTATCTTCGTACAATTGATGATAAACAAAAAATTGTCTGGGAAATTGAGGACAGCGGTACCGGAATTGATTATGAGCTCAGTGATAAAATTTTCAGTGATTTTTATACGAGCAAGAAAAAAGGTACCGGACTTGGTTTAGGCGTTTGTAAAATGCTCCTGGAACAATACAATGCCGAAATACATTTCGAAAGTGAACCGGGCAAAGGAACAAAATTTTTTGTATTTTTCGACACCAGTTCACTAAGGAATGAAAATGCAAAACAAAATACTGATAATTGATGACGACGAACTCGTTTGTCAATCATTAAAAAAGATTCTCATTAAGTTAGATTATCTAACCGAATATACTACCGAAGCAGAATATGCGTTGGACAAAATTGAACAGTTTGATCCTGATTTAATTCTGCTTGATATTTATCTTACCTCGATGAACGGCCTTGATTTATTGAAAGAAATTCATTCAAAGCATTTCAACATTCCCGTTATAATGATTACTGCTTTTGCTGATGTTAACATTGCAGTAAAAGCTATGAAGCTTGGTGCAACTGAATTTTTGCTTAAACCAATTGATATCGATCAACTGAAAATAACAATTGACAAAGCATTAACTACAAAAAATCTTAAAGCCGAAGTTGAAAGATTAAGTGAAATTGTAAAAGAAGACATTCTCACGAAGGATTATTTTGGAAAAAGCAGTAAGATTCAGAAAGTTGTTACAGCAGTTGAAAAACTTGCTAAAAGTCCTGATACAACAATTCTTATTGAAGGTGAAAGCGGAACTGGTAAAGAAATGATAGCGAAGTTTATACATCAGAATAGTCCGAGAAAAAATGGACCATTTATTCGAATAAACTGCTCTGCTATTCCACGTGAGCTGGCTGAAAGCGAATTGTTCGGACACGAGAAAGGAGCTTTTACAGGAGCATTGCAAAAAACTAAAATGGGAAAATTTGAACTTGCTTCCGGCGGAACAATTCTATTGGATGAGATTGCAGAGCTTTCTCCGGAAATGCAGGCAAAACTATTAAGAGTACTTCAGGAGAAAAAATATTTCAGACTTGGTGGAGAAAAAGAAATTGAAGTTGATGTTCGTGTTTTAGCTGCTACAAATAAAAAGCTCGAAGATGAAGTAAAGAAAGGCAACTTCAGAGAAGATCTTTTCTATCGATTAAATGTTGGACAAGTGACTGTTCCTCCGTTACGAGAAAGAAAAGAAGACATTCCATTTCTTGCTTATTCATTCCTTCAGGAGTTTGCGCAGAAATTCGATAAACAAATTAAGGGATTTGATTCAGCAGCCCTGGAAATTCTAACTGAATATCCCTGGAAAGGTAATATCAGAGAGTTAAGAAATGTGATTGAAAGAGTTACCTTACTTTTAGAAGAAGATGAAGTTAAGGAAAAACATTTGCATTTTCTCAAATCAGGTGTTGCCGAAAGTGTAGTAAGTGATGATAAATTTGTTCTGAAAATTCCGGCAAAGGGAATTGCAATTGATGTTGTTTTGAAAAAGCTTATCGAAGATACACTTAGGATTACTAATGGAAATCAGGTAAGAGCTGCAAAAATTCTTGGACTATCCCGTTCAAAGCTCCGTTACAGGATGGAACAATTGGGAATCGAAGTAACAAAAAATATTCAGCACAATTAAACTGAATACATAGATAAAAAAGTTTTTTTGATTTAATCAAATTCTTCTACGATTTCCTGAAAGCATTTTTGATTTTTTATTTAATAAGTTATGTCAAGCACATTTGATAAAGACCTTCGAGGTTTTCTGAAATAATTAAGAATTTTTCTTTTTTTAAATTACATTTTTAGCCAAACCTCGAAGGTTTCACAGATTTGCGTAAGGTGATTTAATAAGTTTAAAAAAAAATTAAACCCACCTATAAACATCTTCGGGGAATTTCCGATAATCTGATACAGAGAATTATTTTCTCGCAATTAAATTCAGGTTATTGGAGAAATGATGGAAATTCTGGAATCAAACAGTGTCGTTGCAACAGATATTCTTCAGCTTGTTAGCTTTATGATTGGAAGTGAAGAATATGCTGTTGATATTTTTTATGTAAAAGAAATAAACCGTCTTTCGCACATCACAAAAGTTCCTAATGCACCGGAATTTATTGAAGGAGTAATTAATCTTCGTGGAAGAATTATTCCAGTAATTGATCTTCGTGTACGAATGGGATTACCAAAAAAAGCTCACGATAAAGATTCACGAATAATTGTAATTGAAGATAATAATTTACTTGTCGGATTTCTTGTTGATGCTGTTAAAGAAGTTATCAGAATTCCCAAAAACATTACTGAAGAACCGCCTGAAATAGTTTCATCTGTAAAAACCGATTTCATTAGCTCTGTTGGTAAACTTGAAGACAGACTGTTGATTCTGATTGATTTAAAGAAAATTCTTTCTAAAGATGAACAGGATCATCTTAAAAATGTTGTTTAAAAAATATTTAAATCTGTTAAACAATAATGCTTTCTTTCGATAATAAGTTGAATAATGAGGAATAAAATGAAAGTATTACTAATAATATTTTTTTCCATATGTGTATGGACTAATATCAATTTTGCTCAGGCAGAGGTTAGCAGCGATGATGGTTACCTTGCCTTTGCTCAGGTAATGCCGGAACCAGTTGAAGGTTTACCTGCCCTAATTAAAAAGATTCAATATCCAACCATTGCAAAGCAAGCCGGATTAGAAGGAAAAGTTTTTGTTATGGCTTATGTAGATGAGAAGGGAAATGTTGATGATGTGAAAGTGTTAAAAGGAGTTGGCGGTGGTTGTGAGGAAGAAGTTATTAAAGTCCTTAAAACTACAAAGTTCAAACCGGGAATGAATAATGGTCAGCCGGTAAAACTTAAAACTTCGCTGTCTTTTGCTTTTAAACTAAAATAATTAAAGGAATTATTATGAAACAAAAAATTAAACAGTATTTCATTAAAAAAGACTGGACTTTCAGAAGGAAAATTGAGCTTTCTTTTTTAACTTTATCATCAGTCTCAATTATTGCAGTTTTCTTCGCACTAATAAATTTATTCCGACTTTCTGACAACAACACCGAAACCACTAAACAATATGTAATTCCTTCAGAAAAGTTACATGAGATATACGAAGCATTCCAGCTTCAGCAATATCATTTAATGAAATTTTCCATACCTGAATTTAAAGATAAGTTTCAGGCAAATATTCAGGTTGTTCAACAAACCAGAAAATTAATTGATTCTTTATTGATTGAATTGAAAAATGTTGCTACGGATGAAAACATAAAGCAATATTCAGATGATATAGAAAAAACATTTAAAGAGTACAACAATCTTGTTGTTGATGCAACATTAAGTGCAGCTGCAATGCAGGATTTTGAAATGGCTTCAACTATTGCAGCAACAAGCGGTTATGAAATAGGAAACAAACTGAAAGCAAGCATTCAAAACATTTTTGATTACCTTAATGAAAAAAAAGAAGGTCTTGATCAGTCAACAAACAATATTCTTACCTTTTCAATTTACTTTATTGCATTTATGGTTGTTGTTGGAACTATTTTGTTTTTCATAACATTCAGAAAAACAATTCCTTCTCTTGTTAAGCCGGTGAACAT
>JAIMAZ010000128.1 GCA_023511695.1 Ignavibacterium sp. | reverse complement strand
AATTATTCCTGCCAAAGCCATATTATCAAGTTCGCTAAGTGATTCGGATTTTTTAGCTTTTTGTAATAGCATTTTAACTTTCGATGAATTAAAAACTCCCGCATCACTTATATTCACTTCATTCAGAATATCTTCAATTGGGAAATTATTATTTGCAATAAAACTGTTTCTTATCGGTGCGCGATAAGGATTTTTAGCACGATATAAAATTTCTTTAGGTAAATATTCATTAAATACTTTTTTAAGAATGTATTTTTCATTAAGTCCGAAAATTTTCCAGACAGAGGGAACTCTAGCCATAAACTCAATTATTCTGTGGTCAAGATAAGGTACACGAAGTTCAACAGAATTTCCCATAGCCATTCTGTCTCCTTGTGATGAAAGTAGATAACCGCTCATAAATGTTATGATTTCAAGGTATTGAGCTTTTGAAAGAGTTGACCAGTTATCAAAATCTTCAGGTAGTTTGAGAGTCAACTCATCTATTGCATTATAATCTCTAATCTGCTCTTTAAAATTTTCTGAGAAAAAATTTTTCATTTTAGAATTATTAGACCATCGCACAATATGAGAAAATATTGGGTTTTCCGGTTCATCAATTCCAAGTCTGAAGAATGCTTCAAGAGTGCTGAATAATCTTTTATCTTTGAATATATATGGATAGAGTTTTTTCAAAAGTTTTGAACGATATTTGGATTCAGGATTTGCAGACCAGAATTTACGAATCTTAGCTTCTTTAAAAATATTATAACCTCCAAAAATTTCGTCAGCACCTTCACCAGTCAGCACAACCTTGAAATTTTCTTCACGAACTTTTTTTGATAATAAATAAAGTGGTGTCGGAGCGGTACGGAATATTGGTCGTTCACCGAAATAAACAATATCGCTAAAATATTTTCCAATGTCAGTGTTCTTAGCAAATACTTCCGAGTGATTAGTCTGAAGATGCTCAACCATTAATTTTTGAAATCTGCTTTCATCAAATGATTCTTCTTCAAAGCTGATTCCGAAAGTTCTCAATTCATTATTAAAATTTTTCTTAACAATTGCAGTTAATCCGGATGAGTCCAAACCACCGCTTAAGTAAGTTCCAACAGATACATCAGCTCTTAGTCTAATTCTAACTGCATCAGTTAACAATTCTTTTGCTTCGCGCGTGATATTATCAATATTACTGTTTGATAAATTTTTCTCATCAGTAAATTTTAAATGCCAATATGGTTGTAAATCAAATTTCCCATTAAAATTAATTCTCAGAAAATGAGCTGGTGGAACTTCTTTGTAATCCTTAAAAGGTGTATCACCGGGAAGGTTAGTCCAGAAAGTAAAAATCTGATCAAAGCTAATCGGATCAAAAGCTGGATTAGATTCCTGAACAGCAAAAATTGCTTTTAACTCTGAAGCGAAGTAAAATTTTTCTCTATCGAGTTTGAAATATAAAGGCAGAATTCCAACTCTGTCTCTTGCAAGAAATAATTCGTGATTATTACTATCCCAGATTGCAAAAGCAAATTGTCCGTTCAAATCATCGAGCGCTTTTTCTTTTTTCTCTTCGTAGAGGTGCAGGATAACTTCAGTATCTGTGTTTGTATAAAATTTATGTCCAAGTTTAATTAGTTCAGCGCGAAGCTCAGGATAATTAAAAATTTCTCCGTTAAAAATAATCCAGAGCGATTTATCTTCATTATGAATCGGTTGACTTCCGCCAGTGAGGTCAATAATACTTAATCTGGATTGTGCCAATCCAATAAAGTCATCAATATAAGCTCCTGCTTCATCCGGACCTCGGTGATTAAGAGAGAATGTCATCAATCTTAACTGTTCGGATGAAATAGGTGCTTTGTTATAGAGATTAAATATGCCGCTTATGCCGCACATTATCAGGAATAATGGTTTAATTTATTCTGCAGGAATTTTTCAATCGCATTGATTGAAGAGAAATTATCCTGAACCAATTCATCATCAAGAATTGTGATGTTAAAACTCTCTTCGATGAAAGAAACAAGTTCCAATACACCTGTTGAATCAATAATACCTTTTTCGAAAAGAGGAGTATCATTTTTCAGTTGTGAATCATCACCGAAAAGAAAATTATCAATTATAAATGTTCTTATAAATTCAGAATAGTTCTGCTGACTCATAGATTATTCTTTATCCTTCTGATTTTTATTTTTTCTGATTGGTCTCAATCCTTTTAAAAATTCTTCATAACCGTGTTCAGGAGTTAATGGTACAGTAACAACTGCTAATGCCTCCGGGTTCTGATAACCATAGAGAGTATTCGGAGGTACATTTCTTGTAACAACTGTACCACCTTTAATAACTGAATTATCCCCGATTTTAACATTCGGTAAGATTAAACAATGAGGTCCTATATAAACATTCTTACCGATAATAACTTTATCTGGATTATTTTTTTTCGGTGGACCAAAATAAGTATGCGCAAATATAGAAGTTCGTAATCCAATTGTTGAATTATCGCCTATCTCAATACATTCAGGGTGATTATCATCAATGTAAACGAATTTACCAATCCATACATTTTTACCGATTTTGCATCCAGTTAAACGATGCAGAAATGGTCTGAACGAATTACCAAACGGTACCACAAAAGCTATTGAATGCAATAATCTATTAAAAGCTTTTCGTAACATTATTAAATTTATAAATGGATATTAGTAGCTCGTTTGTGAAAAAATTGTGCCTCATAAAAATAGTTAAATAATTCGTTATAATGTTGATTTTTTCTCAAAATAATAAAATAAATTTAATTATGTGTCAATATTGCTAATTATGACACAAGCAACAATTGAAGAAAACAAATTTTATATCTTCCTAAGCAAATTGAAATCCTTGTCATATATAACAATCTTTTTGTAAGAAACAGAATTTAATGCCACACTTGAAGAGTAATGAGTATCAAGCATTATATCTGTTATTGACCAATTTTTATCTAAAAATTTTATTTTTATTTGATTTGCATTTTTCTCATTTGTCGTTAAAACCGTCAAGGATTTTAGGTCAATTGTAATTCCCGAACCTTCTGCTTTTAGCAAAGCTTCTTTCCGTGTCCAAATTTTGTAGAATAATCTTTTCTTTTCCTCTGGATTTTTTAATTCAAAATAAATTAATTGTTCTTCATCAGAAAAATGAGTTCGGGAAAGTTCATCAATTTCAGGAATATCTTTTATTTTTTCTATATCAATTCCAATTTCATTATCCGTAGTAAAAGCATAAACAATATAATCACCTGAGTGAGAGTAATTGAATTTGAGATTTGAATTTATTTTGTCATTCAGATATGGTTTACCGGATTTTGAATAAGATATCGCCACCTTGTCAAAATCAACTTGCAGATAGTAGGAAAGAAATTTTCTCAGAAAGTATTGGGTCATAATTGATCTTCTTCTATCTTCTTCTCTGACAAAACGATTTGAATATTCTAATGCATATGAGGGCAACTTTTTGCTAAGGTTCCCGACAGAATCAATCTGTTCAGTAAATTTTATAATATGTAATTTTATCGTGTCAAATTTCAATTTAGCCATATAGAAATTATTTACATCTATAAGATTTTTTTACAATTTCTCACTTTGATAGCAGCTAAAAGTTAATTTTCTAATTATAAGACTAATTTAGTCCACTTTCAAATATAGGAAATAAATAATTAGCAATTTTGATAAAAATATCATTATAAATGACCGTAAATAATTTTTTAGTGGCATTCATATTGACCTAATATACTATCTTCCGAGGGCAAAAGTTTAATTAAATCCATTATTTTATTTGGAGGGTGCTATGAGTAGTATACCAACTATTGAGGGAATTTCTGCAGAAGAATTTCGAAAAGAGTTTGTTGCAAAAAGGAAACCCGCAATAATTCGCGATGCAACTAAAAATTGGAAAGCTTTAAAGAAATGGACTCCGCAATTCTGGAAAAGCAGATATCACGATAAACCACTTACAATTGATAATAAAAAAATTCAAATGAGTGAACTCATTGATTTAGCGTTAGAATCAAATGAGCAGAATCCAGCACCATATTACAGAAATATCCGTATTGCACACGAATATCCTGAACTTATGGAGGATATTTCACCCGAATCTGATTTCTGTTTACCAAATTATTTTTTAAGCTCTGTATTCAAACCATTAAGAAGCCCGTTGTTTGCTTATGGTCAATATGAATTGTTCATTGGAGGGAAAGGGAGGTCTTTTCCTTATCTGCACTTTGATACGCCTGGAGCTGATACTTTTATACATCAGATTTACGGAGTGAAGGATTTAATTCTATTTAGTCCCGATGATTCAAAATATTTATATCCCAAAACAGGAGCTGAATTTAATGTTTCTTCAATCCCTGATATTGAAAATGTTTCTATTGAAAAATTTCCATTATTTCCTAAAGCGACAAAAATAGAGGTAACTCTTCAGCAAGGCGAAAGTATTTATTTCCCATCAGGTTGGTGGCATACTGCTAAAATGCAATCATTTTCTATTTCAATAGGAATTGATGTGGCAAATGAATACAATTGGAATGTAGTCGAGAATTTTCTCAACAATAAATCCAGAGCTAAACTCAAATTCTTTTCACCGGTATTTATGACCTATCTGAAATTTGCCAGAAAGTTAGTTTAATTTATAGTTCTCACTAAAAGATATAAAGTTTTTTGAATATGACACAATTAAAATCGATACAGTAATTGTTTTTACAATCAGTTAAGAACAATTCGAATAAAATCGCAATAAAATTTGCTTCAAGTGGTATTACATATAAAGAACTTGATAACAAGTCAAATCAATTTGCAATAGAGATTCTAAAGCAAATTAAACCGAATTCAGTAGTTGGTATCGCAATGAATCGCTCTGTTGAATTAATTGCATCAGTATTGGGTGTAATTAAATCAGGTTGTACTTGTCTGCCACTTGATCTTAGCTATCCTGATGAGCGATTAAAGTTTATGATCGACGACGCAGAGCCACAAATTGTCTTAACAAATCAGCAGTCAAAAATTGATTCATTGGGTATAAATGTTCCAAAAATTTATGTTGAAGAAATAGGAAAGAATTCAGAAACTAAATTCAAATTAATTCAAACTTCAACTGAAGATCTCATTTATGTTATTTATACTTCTGGTTCTACTGGTAAACCAAAAGGCATAAAAATGCCTCATCGCGTGATCGAAAATCTTATCAACTGGCAGAATAATATTTCTACACCCGGACAATTTAATACACTCCAGTTTGCTCCAATCAGTTTTGATGTTTCTTTTCAGGAAATTTTTTCAACATTAACTTCTGGAGGAACATTAATCCTAACGGATGAAGAAACAAGAAGAGACCCGCTTAGATTAGTAGAATTGATAATCAAAGAAAAAGTTGAACGTATATTCCTGCCTTATATTGCACTTCAAAATCTGGCAGAAGCATCGGAACTTAAAAATCATAAAAGATTTAGCTTAAAGCATATAATCACGGCTGGTGAACAACTCATAGTTACACCACAAATTCGAAAATTTTTAGAATTACAAACGGATATTTTATTACACAATCAGTATGGTCCCTCAGAGACACATGTTGCAACATCATATATCCTAAGCGATAAAGTTAGTGAATGGCCTTTATTACCTCCTATCGGAAAAGCTATTTCAAATACAGTTGTTCTATTGCTTGATGACAAACAAAAAGAAGTTGCTCCCGGTGAAATCGGTGAAATTTATATTGGTGGAACTTGTGTCTCGAAAGGTTATCTCAACAGAGAAGAACTTACTTTTACTAGATTTGTAAACTTACCTGATTATCCTGGTAAAACATTTTATAAAACAGGAGATCTCGGTACAATTAATTCTTCGGGACAAATAGAATTTTTAGGCAGAGCTGATAATCAGATTAAACTTTACGGATATCGAATAGAGCTAGGTGAAATTGAAAATATAATTCTACAGTATCCCGGCTTAAGCTCCTGCGCTGTTGCTTTAAAAGAATTCCACAATTCTAAATCTTTAGTAGCTTACCTGTGTGTGAAGGAAAAAGAATTTGATGTTAATTCACTTAAGACATTTCTGCAAAAGAATCTTCCGGATTATATGCTGCCAAAGTTTTATGTGTTACAGGATTCACTCCCAGTTACACCCTCCGGTAAAATTGACAAAGCAGCTTTACCTCTTCCTTCAGATATTTCTCAGACTGTCGAAGACGGCAATAAGGCACAGGCCTTAATTGATGAAATTGAAGATAAATTAATTAAAGTCTGGAAAGAAATTCTAAATGTTGATCACATTAAACTAAACGATAATTTCTTTGATCTCGGCGGCGATTCAATTCTTTTGGGGCGGTTGCAGATTAAATTAAAACAAAATCTTGGGGAAGAAATTTCAGTAGTTGATTTGTTTGCATATCCTACAATAGCTCAATTAAGAAAATTCATCAGTATTAAAAGAAACTTAATCAGACAAGAGCCCAAGGAAATAAGCAATACTATTAAACCTTCCAACTCTGATATCGCAATCATTGGAATTTCCGGCAGATATCCAAAAGCTAAAACTATAAAAGAATTTTGGGAAAATCTTGTAAACGGCTTGGAAGCAATTTCTTTCTTTACTGATGATGAACTTGAAATTATTCCAAACAGTAATCCGAACTCAGAACTTAAATTTGTTAAAGCCCGCGGTGTGCTTGAAGATGCTGATAAGTTTGATGCTGAATTTTTTGGCTTCAATCCAAAAGAAGCTTCTATTATGGACCCTCAGCATAGAGTGTTTCTTGAATGTTGCTGGAATGCTTTGGAAGATTCCGGTTATGTTCCTGAAAAATTTAATGGTTCAATCGGAATTTTTGCCGGCTCAAGTTTGAATACTTATTTAATTTACAATGTACTTTCAGATAGAAATAAACAGGAAGAATTAGCAAACTCATATCAGATTGCTGATTATACAACCTTAACAGGAAATGATAATGGATTTCTCACCACAAAGGTAGCATACAAGCTTGGATTGAAAGGTCCGGCTATAAATGTTCAGACAGCTTGTTCAACTTCGCTCGTTGCAATTGGTCAGGCATATCAAAGTTTAGTTACGGGTCAATGCGATATGGCATTGGCTGGTGGGGTTTCAATATCATTCCCTCAAAAAAGAGGTTACTATTTTGTTGATGGAAGCATCGGCTCTGTTGATGGTCATTGCAAACCTTTCGATGCTGATGCAACAGGAACTGTATTTAGTTCCGGTGCAGGTGTAGTTGTATTAAAACGGCTTGATGATGCAATTCGTGATGGCGATTCTATTTATGCAGTGATTAAATCTGTTGCACTTAATAATGATGGTAGTGATAAAGCTGGTTATATGACTCCAAGTATCGATGGTCAAACTGAAGTTATACTAAAAGCTCAACAAATTGCCGGCGTTAATCCAGAAACTATTAAGTATGTTGAAGCTCACGGAACAGGAACACCAGTCGGAGATCCTATTGAAGTAACAGCATTGGAAAAAGCATTCCGGACTTCAACAGACAAGAAGCAGTTTTGCGGAATTGGTTCAGTTAAATCGAATATTGGACATACTGATGCTGCAGCCGGTGTAACCGGACTGATAAAAGCTGCATTAACACTCAAACACAGAACCATTCCACCAACTCTACATTTTAAAAAACCAAATCCGAGATTCGATTTTTCAAAATCGCCGTTTTATGTAGTTGATAAGTTAACCAGGATTGAAGAAAACAGTCATCCAATAAGAGCTGCAGTAAGTTCGTTTGGAGTTGGCGGTACGAATGCACACGCAATACTCGAAGAATTTATTGATAACGAAATAAAATCGGATGATAAGACTAAAAAACAATTAATAATTGTTTCAGCAAAGAATGAGAATTCATTAAAAGCAAATGCAACAGTATTAGC
>JAIMAZ010000127.1 GCA_023511695.1 Ignavibacterium sp. | reverse complement strand
CTTATATTCTTAACTGTTTTCATAGACCTTTTAGGTTTTGGTTTGCTAATTCCAATTCTTCCTGCTTTCGGCTTAAAAGTCTTGAACATTGATGAGGCATCAATTGGAATAGTAATCTCGGCATACTCATTTATTCAGTTTATTTTTAATCCGATTTTTGGAAGAATTTCAGATAAACGCGGAAGAAAGCCAGTAATAATTTTTTGTCTTTTACTTAATGCAATCGGATATCTATTATTTTCAATAACTAATAGTTTCATACTTTTATTACTCTCACGTGTTGTTGCAGGAATTGGTGGAAGCAGTATTTCAGTTGCTCAGGCATACATTGCAGATGTAACCACTCCGGAAAATCGTTCAAAAGGCATGGGAATAATTGGCAGTGCATTTGGTTTAGGGTTTGTGTTTGGTCCTTTACTCGGTGGTATTTTATCTGAATTTGGTTATGCAGTCGTTGGATATGTTTCAGCAGGATTTTCATTTCTTGCATTTGTTCTTACAAGTTTTTTACTTCCTGAATCTTTAAAGGTCAAAAATGAGAGTGAAGAAGTCTCTCCGGTTTCAAAAAGAACCTGGAAGTTAATTGACATTCAATCATTTAAAGTTGTTTTCAAAAAACCAGACTTGGCTTTACTAATTTCATTGTTTTTTGTTCTCACATTTTCATTTGCAAATATTTACGGAACTTTCGCTTTGCTTGGAATTCAGGTTTATCATTTTACTGATAAACAGAATGGTTTTATGTTTGGAATAATCGGATTAACTTCAGCGATTGTGCAAGGAACATTGATCGGACAAGTAAATAAATTCTTAACTAAGAAAAAAATCTTTATTATAAGTTCATTTCTTATCAGTTTAAATCTTGCACTCATTCCTTATGCAGGAAATTTCCTGGGACTTGCAATAGTTGGATTCTTCCTATCAATTGGGACAGGATTATTCCAACCAACAATTTTAAGTTTGATATCTGAGGTTACTTCTGAAAAAGAACAAGGTGTAACGCTTGGAATTAATCAATCAATGTCGGCTTTTGCAAGAATGCTTGGTCCTCTATGGGGTGGTTTTGCATTTGAATATTTAGGATATCAATTCCCATTTTTGACTGGTGCGTTTTTTACTGCTGCGATATTTTTAGTGAGTATTTTTTATCTTCCAAAGAGACTTAATTGGATTAAATAAATATGTTCAATATTGGAAAAATTAAAATAGATAAAGCAATTCTTTTAGCACCGATGGAAGATGTGACTGATCTTTCATTCCGGTTGGTTTGTAAAGAACTCGGCGCTGATGTTGTTTATACTGAATTTGTCAATTCTGAAGGATTGGTTCGTGGAAGCGAAAAGACACACAAAAAATTAAAAATTGATGATGCAGAAAGACCTGTCGGAATTCAGATTTATGGTGGTAATCTTGATTCGATGATTGAAGCTGCAAAAATTGCTGAAGCTGAAAATCCTGATTTAATTGATATCAATGCTGGTTGTTGGGTGAAGAATGTTGTCGGTTGCGGAGCTGGAAGCGCGCTGCTTAAAAATCCTGACTTTATGCAGAAGCTAATTAAAGGCGTTGTTGATGCTGTCAAAATTCCGGTTACGGTTAAGACACGAATTGGTTGGGATGAGAATAGTATTCAGATTTTGGAGATTGCAAAAAGACTTGAAGATATTGGTATTGCGGCTTTAACTGTTCATTGCAGAACCAGAAAAATGGGTCATCGCGGCGAACCGGATTGGAGCTGGATTCCAAGAATAAAAGAGGTTGTTAATATCCCCGTTGTTCTGAACGGCGGAGTTTTTTCTGCAGAGGATGTTAAACGGGCATTTGAAGAAACTAATGCTGATGCTGTTATGATTGCAAGGGGAGCAATTGGAAATCCATGGATTTTTCTTGAAGCGAAAGAATTATTGAATAACGGAAATATCTCTACAATTGTTGATGAAGATTTGAAAATCAAAACTTGTCTAAGACATTTAAAGCTTGCAATTGATATTAAAGGAGAAAGAAGAGCAGTAATTGAGCATAGAAAATTTTATTCAGGTTATCTTAAAGGAATGCATCACGCTTCAAAAATCCGAAGTGAATTGATGCAGTATTATGATTATAATTCTGTTGAACATTGCTTGCTTAATTATCTCGATCAGTTGAAATCCATTTCAAATTCTGAAAAAGAAGTTAATACTCAAATAAGTTGATGAGACAAAAATTAGCCAGAATCATTTCAACGCTTTTCGTCCCACCTTCATTTACAATAATTGTGTATTTCATTTTTGCTTTAAGTGTTGAACAAACCTTAAAAAAATCTTTAATCGTTTTTTTAGTTGCATTAGTATTTGGCTTTTTGGCACCGATAACAATGTTTGTAATTATGCGTAAGAAAAAAATGATAAGTGATAACGATGCAATGATTAAAGATCAAAGAACCCTTGCTTATTTTATCGCAATTATATTTTATGCAATCGGCCTGTTAATTCTGATTCTATCTAAAGTAAGTATTATTTCAATAGCTTTCTGGTTTTGCTATATTTCTAACACAATTATTACAATTCTTATAAACAAATACTGGAAAATCAGCGCACACTCAATGGGTGCAAGTGGTGCAGCGGCAGCTTTGTTTTTTGTATTTGGTTGGAGCAGTTTTGCTGCAATGATAATTACATTATTAGTCGGTTGGTCAAGAATTGAGTTGAAGTGTCACACTCTTCAACAAGTTATTGCAGGAATTTTCCTTGCTTTCGTTTCAGTTTATGTTCAAATGAAAATTATAACCGGATTATAAATGGCTGACAGAAAAGAAATTATTAATTTACTCTACAACATTGCTGACTTACTTGAGTTTAAAGGTGAAAATCCTTTCAAAGTGAACGCTTTCCGCAATGGTGCAAATGTTATTAGAAAACTTGGTGATCAGTTTGATATTTATCTTAAGGAAAAAAGACTCGGTGAAGTTAAAGGTATTGGAAAAGGACTTCAGTCAGTAATTTATGATTTTGCTGAAAAAGGTGAATCAACAGAATTAAAATCTTTGCTTGCTGACATACCGGAAACTATACTTGAACTTTTTACAATTCACGGACTTGGACCAAAAAAAATCAAAGTTCTTTATGATGAGCTTGGTATTAAATCAATTGGTGAACTTGAATACGCTTGCAAAGAAAACAGAATTGCATTACTAAAAGGATTCGGTAAAACAACTCAGGAAAAAATTTTAACTGAACTTGAAAAGAGAAAGTATTTTTCGAATTATGTTCTGTTAAATCAGGCAGATAAAATAGCAACAGAAATTGAATCAGAATTATTCTCAATCAAAGCAGTAAAGCAAATTTCAAGAACAGGTGAATTAAGAAGAATCCGAGAAATAATTTCCGAAATTGAATTTGTCGTTTTAATAGATAAAGAAAAACCATTCATTGAGCATTTTGAAGTACTTGATAAACAGGATAACAGAATTCTTATCAAAACGAATTATCAGATTCCGGTTTCAATTTCTATCACAAAAGACAAAGAATCTTTTGAGAAAAAATTATTTGTAACAACTGGTTCGAATGAATTTCTGTCAAAATGCGGTTTTGATTTTGTGAAGTTAAAAGGGAAGACGGATAGTGATTTCTTTAAATCACTCAAGATGGACTATGTTATTCCTGAAATGCGCGAAGAGGAATATTTTTCTCTGAAAGAAAAGGTTAGGAAAAATTCTGATCTCGGGTTAAATAAAATGCAAGGATTACTTCACTTTCACACAACATTTTCTGATGGACGTGATACTTTGGAATCAATGATTAGTAAAGCAAAAGAGTTAGGATTTAAGTATGCTGCAGTATGCGATCACAGCAAATCGGCTTTTTATGCAAACGGCTTAAATGAAGAAAGAATTCTTGAACAAAAGAATCTGTTAAAAAAATATTCTGATGAAAATCACTTTACTATTTATCAGGGAATTGAATCTGATATTTTAACTGATGGCTCGCTGGATTATTCAAATGATTTCCTGAAGAACATTGATTTTGTTGTAGCATCTGTTCATTCACAATTCAATCTGTCAGAAGCTGATATGACAAAGCGAATTATAAAAGCAGTTGAAAATCCTTATACTGATTTACTCGGTCATCCAACAGGAAGACTTTTACTTTCCAGAGATTCATATAAATGTGATGTCAAAAAGATAATTGATGCCTGCGCTGCAAACAATGTTGCCATTGAAATTAATTCGAATCCGAGAAGATTAGACCTTGATTGGCGCTGGATTTATTATGCCCGAAATAAAGGTTGTATGTTTTCTATAAATGCTGACGCTCACTCAACTGAAGATATACTCTACACAAATTATGGAATTTCAATTGCTAGAAAAGGAGGCATTCAGAAATCAGAAGTTATAAATTGTCTGAGTGCTGATGAGTTTAAAATATTTCTTAAACGAAAAGCGAAGAGAGCATTATGATTAAGTATGAAGTTAAAAACTCCACAGCAGTTATAACTCTTAACAGACCAGAAAAAAGAAATGCTCTTAGTTCAGCATTGGTAAATGCACTTAAAGATAAAATTTTTGCTGCTGAATCAGATGAATCAGTTAAATCAATAATTATAACAGGCGAAGGAAAATCTTTCTGCGCCGGAGCTGATTTAGAATATCTTAATACGATTAAAGATTATTCTGCAATTGAAAATGAAAAAGATTCTGAATCTTTAGCAGATATGTTTCTTAAAATTTACAACTGCTCTAAACCTACAATAGCTGCAGTTAATGGTGCGGCAATTGCCGGTGGCTGTGGGCTTGCATCTGTTTGTGATTTTATAATTGCACATCCTGAAGAATCAAAGTTTGGTTACAGCGAAGTTAAAATCGGATTCATTCCTGCAATTGTTTCTGTTTTTCTGATGAGAAAAATTGGTGAAGGAAAATCAAAACAATTTTTACTTTCTGGTGATATTATCAATGGCAAACTGGCTTACGAAATTGGTTTAGTAAATTATTTATCAGAAAATGTATTTGAAAGTGCTTTAGAACTTTCTGAAAGATTAAATGCAAATTCATCTGAAAGTATGAAGATGACAAAAAAAATGGTTCACACAATTTCAACAATGAATGTTGAAAGTGCAGTAAATTATTGTTTGCGGATGAATGTTTTGAGTCGTTCAACAAAAGATTTTGAAGAAGGAATCAAAAAATTTCTCAACAAATTATAAAGGTTTAAAACAATGGATCTCAAAGCGCACATCAGAAACATAAAAGATTTTCCTAAGCAGGGAATAATGTTCAGGGATATAACAACACTTCTGAAAAATCCTGAAGCAATGAAATATACAGGTGAAAAGTTACTTGAGTTTACAAAAGGTCTTAAAGTTGATAAAGTTGTTGGTATTGAGTCGCGAGGTTTTATATTCGGTTCAATTTTATCTGATAAATTGAACGCTGGATTTGTGCCAGTTAGAAAACCGGGCAAACTTCCTGCAGAGAAAGAGAGAGCAACTTATCAGCTTGAATATGGAACTGATACATTAGAAATTCACAAAGACGCAATTAAACCTGGCGACAATGTTTTAATTCACGATGACTTGCTTGCAACCGGCGGAACAATGGAAGCTGTTTGTAAGATGATTGAAAGACTTGGTGGTAATGTTGTTCAGATTTCTTTCATCATCGAGTTAACTTTTTTAAATGGAAGAGAAAAACTAAAAAACTATGATGTGAAAAGTATTGTACAATATGATTCTGAAGATTAAGCTATTTTTATTGTTTCCAGTTTTTTGGTGAGATAACGATTACAAATTCACCTTTAATTACTTTCTTTGGCAATTGATCTTTAATTTCCTTTGGATAACCTCGCCAGCATTCCTCAAACTTTTTTGTAAGTTCACGACAAACCACAATATATCTTTCCGGCATATATTCGATTAGCTCATCAATAAGCTTTTCAATTCTGTAAACTGATTCATAAATCACAATTGTTCTTTCCTCATTTGCAAGCTGCTGAAGTTTTTTCTGTCTGCCTTTTTTCTGTGGAATGAAACCTTCGAAGACGAAAGAATCAGTTGGTAAGCCGCTGATTGATAATGCAGCAATTACTGCAGAAGCTCCTGGCACAGCAATCAGTTCAATGTTGTTTTTAATTGCTTCAGAAATTAGTCTGTTGCCGGGATCAGAAATTGTTGGTGTGCCTGAATCAGTTACTAAAGCAGCTTTTCTTCCGTCAAGAATTTTTTGAATTAGCGAATGAAGTTTTTGAGATTCGTTAAAGGCATTGAGTGATATAAGTTCTTTGCTTATTTCATAATGCCTGAGAAGATTACCTGTTACTCTAGTATCTTCGCAAATAATAAAATCAACATCCTTAAGAGTCTCAAGTGCTCTCAGAGAAATGTCTTTAAGGTTGCCAATTGGTGTACTGACGATAAATAATTTCATAGAATATTTAAAAACGATAACGGCTCCAACCAAATGGAGCCGCCTCGTGCAAGTAGTGTAACATAAATTGTTATTAGCTACGCCATAAAATTCAAAACTTTTCTGATAATATGCAAGCCCTCATCTGCTTCATCTTTTGAAATTGTCAGAGGCGGTCTGAAGCGAATCGATTTCTCACCGCACCCAAGAATTATCAGTTTTTCTTTATAAGCAATTTCTCTGAATTTATTCCGAAGCTCTGTTGATGGTAAATCAAACGAACACATTAGCCCTAATCCACGCGCATTACTTATTAAACCAGGGAAATCATTCTGAATTTTTAACAACTCACTTTTAAAATGTTCACCAACAATTCTGGAATTTTCAACAAGATTATCATTGTGCATCACATCCAGAATGAATTTGGAGCGAACCATATCAACAAGATCAGCGCCCCAGGTAGAATTTATTCTGCTTGAAACTTTGAAACAATTTTGTTCTACTTCATCAACTCTATCGGATACCATTATTCCACAAACCTGAGCTTTTTTCCCGAAAGCGATTATATCAGGTTTTACATAATATTCTGAAGCCCAGAATTTTCCGGTTATTCCGAAACCTGTTTGAACTTCATCAAACATTAACATAATATCATTCTCATCAGCTATTTCCCGTAGTTTCTGGAAAAATTCTTTCCTGAAGAAATGATCACCACCTTCTGCCTGAATTGGTTCAATTATTATTACTGCGATATCATCCGGATTATTTTTTATTGCTGAATAAATTTCATTGATTGCCTGGGTTTCAAGCTTAATAATTTCGTCAAGGTGATTTTCAATCGGAAATTTAACTTTTGGATTGATGATTCTTGGCCAGTTGAATTTCGGGAAAAATTTTACCTTGGTTGGATCAGTATTAGTCAAGGAAAGTGTATAACCACTTCTTCCGTGAAAAGCTTCTTTAAAATGAATTACCTGAAAACCTTTTTCTTCTTTGTAACCTTTTTGAAAATTTTTTTGAACCTTCCAATCAAAAGCAACTTTAAGTCCGTTTTCTACTGCTAAAGTTCCACCTGAAATAAAGAAAAGATGTTTCATGTAATCAGGCTTTGCAACTCTTGCAAAAGTATCAACAAAGTCAGCCATATAAGTTGTATAAATGTCAGAGTTGGAAGGTTTGTTCACAGCAACCAAGCCAAGAGTATTCTGCACTTCTTCTGACTTAAGATAAGGATGGTTTAATCCTAAAGGTGAAGAAGCAAAGAATGTAAAAAAGTCGAAATAAGTGTCTCCGGTTTTTTCATCAACCAAATGAATTCCATTACTGTTTTGTAAATCAAGCACAATATCAAATCCATCAGCGAGCATATATTTTGCTAAAGTTTCATGAACTCTGGCTGGTTCAATAGATGGCTTTATTATCAAATCATTTAGTATTGTTTTCATAAAAAATCTCCTTGAAAGATTCTTATGTGAGAAATAATTTATTTTATTTAAAAAAGAAGGTGATGAAAGGAGAGCTTAAAAAACATTTTCGAAGCTTGAAACAAAATAGCTTCTGTGAGAGATGGATGATATG
>JAIMAZ010000126.1 GCA_023511695.1 Ignavibacterium sp. | reverse complement strand
CCATTTCAGTAATAACTTTCCTTCAAACTTCAAACAAATTCAATCAAATTTTTTAATATTACTTAAAGAATTTTACGATAATTCCATATAATTTTTTATTCTAACCTTGGTAAAATTTTTGTAATTAAATATCAGGAAAGCGAAAGATTTGAGCCCTTGCTAAAATTATTTTTTTCAAATCTATACTTCAGTTAAAAAACAAATATCAGAATAAATTTGAGAGTTTATATGAGATATAGAATAATAATTTTAATTACCCTATTTACTAACACTATTGTTTTATCTCAGGATTGGAAACAATTTCAAAATAATTCTGAGCATCACGGTAGAACCACTTTCAGCATTCAACCAAATTTTAGAGTGCGATGGTTTTGGGCTGGAGAAAATCTTACGCTAAGAAATATGAACAGCTATCCTGGTTGGCCGGATGATTTAAACTCAAGACCCGGTCATAATTTCCCTCTTCCATCTTCAGTTAATTTTACAATTTCAGGAAATGTTCAGGCTGTTGCTAAAGACAGTCTTATATTTTTCGGAACAATGGACGGAGATGCATACTTCATAAGAATTTTTGACGGTCAGACAATCAGAAAGGTAAGTCTCAATTCTCCAATTGTTTCATCTGCTGCAGTTGAAAATAATGTCACAGTGTTTGCTACTTTATATGGCGATGTGTTTGGACTTTCAGTACCAGACGGAAATATTTTATGGCAATATTCTTTTCCTAAAGTGATCACAATTGCCCCGGTAATAAATTCAAATAAAGTATTTTGTGCAGATCATTCAGGCCGGGTTGTTGCACTTGATCTTCAAAGTGGTTCGCCAATCTGGACTGTTGAATTAAATTATCCGGTCCAATCAACACCGGCAGCAAATAGTAACTACCTTATTGTCTGCTCTGAGGATATGAATGTCCATTTGATTGATGCAAACACAGGACTGAAATTAAAATCACAGCGAGTACACGGACAATCATTCCGCGACACACATCCGGTAATTTTCGGAAATATGGTTTATGTAACTGCAGTTCCAGCTCCAATGTTTGGAAGTGAATGGATGATGGAAGAAGTTATGGCAGCTTCAACTTCTTTTAATGATGAGGAAAATAAAATTTTAGATTGGTTAAACGGAACAAGTAACATCAATTATTCATCTCGGGATTGGAAAAATAAATATGTTTTCACATTGCCAGATTTTGAACAACCATTTCAGATTGCCTCCGGACCAAATGACGGATGTGGTTCGCCACCGCCTTCAATGGTAGTTGATAATCAGAACAGAGTGCTTGGTTGGTTTAAGACAAGATATCCAACTTTTACAAATCCAACTGTTGGCTTTGGTTCAAGTTATGGAATGGATCTAATGTCAATCAATCCAACTGATGGAAGAAGAGTAAGAATTGAGTTAGGTAATTATGCAGGGATGTGGATGTTGGAATCAGATAATCTTTATGCACTTTCTGTTTCAGGAAATCAAATCTGGATGAGACAAAACTTCAGAGGTACACAGATGATAAATCTCTCAAACGCTAATCATACTTATGTTCAGGTTGAAGCTCAGGTTAGAGACGGCGGAAGTTTTTACGGATCCAATATATCTTATTTTTCATCAGAAGAATTTATTCCCACAAATACACAAACTCACTGGCAGGGAAGAATAGCGCCCTCATTTGCAGGCGGTTACATTTTTATTGTTGAGCACTATGGTCTCGTTTGTATCGAAAGAAATCAATAGGTGATTTTATGAAAATTAAAATTATACTTTTTTCATTTTTTATTTTTCTACCGGTTTCATTTTCCCAAAATATAAATAAATATTTATGGGAAACACCGGTAACCTATAATGCTAATGCACCGGATTATATGGTTCAGGAATTAAGAAAAGAAATTGATACTTTGTTGAAATACAATTCTTGGGCACCTTTAAGAGTTTATTTCGGTGATATTATTTGGGAAACATATTTCAGTTATCTGGAACCGGCAAGAGTTATATTAACATTAGCTCGCGCTTATAATCATTTGACACCAGCACAAAGAGCTCAGGTTGGTAATTATATAAGAGCAGAACTTTCACATCCGGTTTCATCTCCTTGGGTTCATATTCAAAATGCACACCTTGACAGAACTATAGGAAAAAGAAGAGAATATCATATGCTCGATAGTATTTGGGGTGCGGATAATTATACAAATTTAAATTTCAGACCAGTGCTTCATATTCTTTATGGTATCTGGTTGTATGCATATAATTCAAAAGATTTTGCAATAATTCAGGAGAATTGGCAGAACATAAAACAATATTACAATGAATTTTCTTATCGTGAAATAAATTTGCCAAGTGGATTAGGTGCAGCTATTGCAATGGTCAGAATGTCTGAAATTATGAATGATACTCAGATGAGACAAACTTGTATAAATCAAATTACAGCTAAATTAACTACACAAGGTTTTATAGAAGCAGCAAAAAATTTCGCTTACAATGGTTTTAACGGTTGGGATGCACCATATCCTTATGACACTGACCGCGGTCGTGATTTGATTTTTATGGGCTGGATTTTTCTAAACATCTCTCCGGAAATCTGTAGATTTCTTGATGATTATTATCAACAGCAAACCATTCAGCATCATTTAAGTGAAGTTCAGAAATATCCTTTATGGTGGATTCGTTCTGTCCCTTACTGGACAAGGTGGACTGGTGATGAATCAGTTGGTTTACCAAGTGAAGTTTGTGGAATGGCTTCACCAATTGAAAGATGGGTAATCAAAAGAAATAAATTTGAATTCGCTAAATACACTAAAAGCCGTCCTTATTGTAAAGCGGATTCACACTGGTTAGAAATGCTTATTGATGCTATTGAACTTTACGGGCAAACTAACTGGGTTGATGTAAGAACTTATAACGATTCAATTCCTCCGGCTGAAATAAATGATTTGAGAGTTGAATACTTTAATTCAAAAGCTTATTTAATTTGGACAACACCAACTGATAATGGATTAAGCGGCAGACCATTTAACAACTGGTTTAAATATTCTAACAATCCGATTAATGATAATTTGTGGAATCAGTATCCAACAATTCCTTACAATAAATCTATCAAAAATGCCGGAGAAGTTGATACTTTATTAATTCCTAATCTTGGGAATGATTCAATATATTATATTGCTGTAAAATCAGAAGATGATTTCAGAAATTTATCTGCAATTTCTAATACAGTCATATTCAACAGCGCATTAAGTGTTGATGAAACAAATATTCCTAAAAATTTCTATGTGAATCCGGTATTTCCAAATCCATTTAATCCCGAAACAAAATTAAGTTTTTATTTACCTCGTACTTCAATTGTTAATATAGAAGTTTATTCAGTTGTTGGAGAACTGGTTGATAAAGTCCTTAATGATGAACTATTAATTTCGGGTGAGCATTCACTTTTATGGCGACCAATTAATTTATCATCAGGTGTGTATTTTATTGTTGTCAGGTCGAAAGATGAATTAACAAAAGAAGCATCAATAAAAATTATTAAATCGGTGTTATTAAAATGAAAAGACTGTTAAAAATTTTCGCTATAATTTTATTACTTCTTTACATAAACAGCAATGCTCAAATACCCACTAATATTTTACAGAACGGTGGTTTTGAACAAGGCTTTTCCAATTGGAGTGCCTCCGCAATACTTGAATCCAACATCAAATACTCCGGTAATTATTCGGCTAAATTTTTAAATAACACTGGAATGATAGACCAGATTGTTTCTGTAGATCCAAACACAGATTACAAGGCAACTTTCTGGATTTACCTCGATCAGTCATTTACCGGAAATGATTGGGGAGGCGCAAGTTTAGGAATTAATGATAATAATTGGAATTTATTAGCATCTTCGATTTTCATTAATCCAATTAATCGTTCAAAAGGAAAATGGCACGCATTCTCGGTTCAATTCAATACTGGCTCAGCTAATTCAGTTAGACTATCTGTTGGATTTTTCGGCGGCTCTGGTTGGAATGCCGTTTTTTATGTTGATGAAATTAAATTGTTCAAGAAAAATGCTGTTAATGTTAAACCAGTAATTAGTTTGTTTCAAGTAAATCCATTATCCGGAAATACTCCGCTTACAGTTAATATGTCTCTCTCAGCTTATGATGTAGATGGTGTGGTAGAAGGTTATTACTTTCAAACAAGTGATGGTGGTTACTATGAAGGTGAACAGGCAAATCATACTTTTAATTCTCCAGGAACATTTTCAATAACAGCTATCGCAAAAGATGATGATAATGAACTTACCACTGATGTAGAATTAGTTACTGTAAGTGGAACTCAGCAAACAGATATTCAAATTACTTCGCCTTTTACGGGAGACTTTTTCGAAACATCATCAGAAGAACTTAACATTGCTGGCCATTTTACAGGCAGCATTCAAAATTTATTTTGGTTTAATGAAAAAAATCATCAAAATGGATATGCATCAATAAACGGGTCAAACTTCTCATTCAACCTTCCTTTAAGATATGGTAAAAACTATGTGATACTTCAGGCACGCTTATCAAATAATACTTACTTTCAAAAGCAGGTTTTGATTTTCAGAAAGTCACAGAACTATTCCGGACCAGAGTTAGTTGATTATAATTTTTCATCACAAACTGTTGAAACATTTCAAAAGCTGGAAATACAATTTAACTTAAACACAATAGCAGATAATTATTGGTTTCCTTATGAAGAAAATCTTCCTCCAAACCTAAATACAGGCAAAGGCGTTACAGTTGATTGCATTTTTACAAAAGGAAATAAAACAATTGTTTTTCCGGCTTTTTACGATATGCCTTATCAGAGATTTAATAATTATCTTTTGCCATCAGGCTATTTCATCTGGAAAGTTCGTGCTTCATTCGATGAACCCGGACAATATAATGTAACTCTTAAAGCTATTGATAGCTTAGGCCAAAAAACCTATTCTTTAGGAAGTATAAATGTTACTCAGTCAGAAAACAACAAAGGGGTTTTAAGAGTTAGCGAATTTAATAACAGGTATTTCGAATACTCAGATGGTTCCTCATTTTTTGGTTTAGGTTTTAATGATGGACCGGATATTCCCATTAAAACAGATCAGAAAGTAGCAGCTTATTCAGAAAACGGAGTAAATACTTTTCGAGTTTGGTTAAGTTCTATTTCACAATTTTCTGATCCGTGGTGTGCCTGGACTACACATCATCAAATGGAAAATAATGGATATATGAATGCTCCGTTGTACAGATTTAACAGAAAATATAAAAACGGTGATTTTAGTATTAGAATTGCATCACCACCAATTCCAAATGTTAACACTCCTGCAGTATTCAGAGGATTTTATGATGGAGGCAACAACATTAAGCCAAATACTAATTACAGAATTACTATGAGAGTTAAACTCGAAAATGTGGTTAGTTCAAATGGGGGATTCTCTATAAAAATATCCGGCTGGGCTGGTGAAGATATTGTAAATCTTAATGTTGGAAATAGAATTTTGGGACCTATAACTGGCTCGACTGATTGGATACTTTGCGTTGGTGAATATACTTCCGCTTCAAATGAAATTGAACTTCCTTATCTCTACGCTGTGTTAGAAGGTAATACAACTGGTGAAGTTTATATTGATATGGTTTTACTTCAAGAGAAGTATTCAAACGGCAGGTTGTCTGAAAATATAATTTCAAAATGGAGTGCTAACCCTCATTATTATTTTGATCCTATTAAACCAAGATATTTCGACTACTTTGTTGAAAAAGCAACAAATAAAAAAATTCATCTTAAAACTGTAATTTTTGAGAAGGATGATTATTTACTAAATAGAATTGATCCAAGTGGATTTCCGAGCAATCAGAATGGCAGTTTCGATGCTCCTCCGGGAACAAAGCTCAGAAGACTATATGAATACTATTGGAGAAATTTAATTGCCCGTTGGGGATATTCAGATGCAATTCATTCCTGGGAATTAGTGAATGAAGGAGCGCCCGGAAGTTTTAAGAATCTTGTTAATGATTTTTCAGATTATTTTGATTTACACTCTCCACATAAACATATGACAACAACTTCTTTTTGGGCTATGTGGATTCCTGAATACTGGCAAAGTTCGCAAAGCGATTATGGTGATGTTCACGCTTATGTACACACAACCGGTTTTATAGATACTGCTACATTTTTAGGCGAATTGTACAATCGCCAAAGAATGCAAAATGACCCTGCTGCACTTATAAATATTTACTCGAAACATATTGGAAGTGATTCATTAAGAAATAAGCCCATAATAATTGGAGAAATGGATTTAGATACACCTGGTGGACAAAATCCAGATCCAGCACTAGCTTCCGATACTGAGGGAATTTGGCTTAAAGGTTTTCTGTGGGGACATTTAAATGTTGGTGCTGTAACTGGTTTAATCTGGGATCCGGTAAACATTAGAAACAATAATCTTTATCAGGTATATAAACCAGTTTCAAAATTCTTTTCTAAAATTCAATTCAATAAATTCAAATTCAAAGAACCTGTTGTTCAAATTTCTAATCCCAATGTTCAAGGTTGGGGAATTATTGATGAGATTGGTCAGCAAATTTATTTTTATTCAAGACATAAAGATTATTTCTGGCGCAAAGTTTTGGATCAGGGGTTGCCTCAAGCTCAAAACAGCAATTTTACTTTTTATAAAGTAAAGCCGGGTGATTACATTATTAAATTTTACAGTACAATCACAGGAAATGAAACAAATTCAATTTCAGTACAGGTCGGGAACGACAGTACAATTTCTATAAACAATGTTACTATTGATAAAGATGTTGCAATTTCAATAGTAAATACAAATATTCAAAATACAGATGATGATGAGAATTATTTACCTGAGAATTTTACTTTGTTTCAGAATTATCCTAATCCATTTAATGCACAAACAAAAATAGCTTTTGAAATACCAAAAGATGGTGATGTTGTGATAAATATTTATGGAATATTAGGAAACCTGATTGAAAGTGTTAAGCTGAATAACTTATCAAAAGGCAGAAATGTTTATAATTTCTCAGCCAGTAATTTAAGTTCAGGAATTTACTTTGTTAATGCTGTGTTTGAAGGAAAAAATATTACTGTTAAAATGGTGTTGTTAAAATAAGTTCCGAAAGAGTTTTTGAATTTTAAGTTGAGTCAATTATTGAAGAATAACGAAACATTAACAATAATGATTCATTTTGCTTCTTTAGATTCTGAAGAGATTAAGAAATGTATTTATTCACTAAATCTTTCAATTGATTATTTAGTTTTATTGTCTCATCTCTTTCTAATGATGTATCTACATTCTCAAAAACATCATATCTAAAGTTTACAGAAAAATCAGTAAGTATTTCCAACTTTTAAAGTTCAGCAGGAATATTCTGCCCGTTAGCTTTCAATAAAGAAAATAAAATATCTAGATCGTTAGTCTTTTAATTTTTTACTCCGATTGCGTTTAACCATGATTTTAATAATTTTTCTACTGTTTGATGAGCGTGAAAACCAAAAATTTCTATATCAAACAAAGATTCATCTGTCATATTCATTAAGGCTTTAAAGTCTTTCTCAGCCAGCTTAAACATTTTATTTGTACTAACAATCGTTCTCATAACACTATCTTAATTTATTTCAAGTTTACAAAAAATTATTTTTAGATTGCAGAAAAAATTTTAATCCTGATTTGGTTATTTAATATCATTTAGACATACTTTTCTTACAATAGTGAAATGTTTAATACAAAATATCTTTATCAAATATCTTTCTTAATTCATACACAGCTATTCCGTAGGCCACTGCAACATTTAGTGATTGTTTAATTCCGTATTGAGGAATCTCGATTGATAAATCGCAGTGATCTAAAATATCCTGTGAGACTCCGCTTATTTCATTTCCAACAACAAGCGCGAGAGGAAAATCTTCTTTAGTTAATTCATAATATGGTTTACTGTTTTCAGTTAATTCCAATGCACAGATTTTGATTC
>JAIMAZ010000125.1 GCA_023511695.1 Ignavibacterium sp. | reverse complement strand
ACCTCCAATTATCCAAAGATCTCGTCTCAAATAACGGACATCACCTTCAATCATCCAAACATCTCGAATAATGGACATTACCACCAATCATCCAAAGGTCTCAAATAACGGAGATCACATACAATCAAAAAAACAAATCTAAAAATTTATTCAATTATGCTAGAGAAAAAGGAATTAAGATTGTTGGAACTAATCCTATATATTTTTTAGAGAAAGAAGATTTTATCCTTCATAAATTATTACGCGCAATTGATGAAAATACAACTGTAGCCAATCTAACTAATAATGATATAGTTGATCCTGAATTTTATTTTAAGTCAAAAGATGAGATTAAAATCTTATTTAAAGATATACCAGAGGCTTTGATAGAGTCCGAAAAAATTGCTGAGCAGTGCAGTGTTGATCTAAAAATTGGTGAATATAAATTTCCTCACTATCCAAATGCTATTCCTGATTCATACACATTATTTTACAAAATAGTGTATGATGGATTTCACAAAAAATATCCTAAACCTACTCAGGCTGAAAAAGAAAGATTGGAAAAAGAAATTGAAGTAATTACTTCTTTGAATTTTGTGGATTACTTTTTAATTGTTTGGGATATAGTGAAGGAAGCTAGAAGAAGAGGAATTTTATATATTGGTCGTGGTTCAGCTGCGAATAGTATGGTTGCATATTGCCTTGATTTGACACAAATAGAACCAATAAGAAATAATCTTTTTTTTGAAAGATTTCTAAATAAGGCAAGAAGCAGCCCACCTGATGTTGATATTGATTTTTCCTGGAAGGAAAGAGATGAAATGATAAAATATGTATTTGAAAAATATGGTTATGAGAATGTTGCTATGATTTCTACTCACGTAACATTCAGAGCAAAGTCTGCTTTCAGAGAAGTCTCTAAAGCTTTTGGTATTTCAGATGCCGAAATTTCAAATTATAGCAGAAAAATTCCTTGGACTAATGCTAAAAATCTTCCTAGGATTTCAGAAATGTTTCCAGAATCTAAATCACTTGATTTTTCTAAAGAACCTTGGAATTCTATTGTTTACCTTGCAAGCAGAATAGCTAATTACCCTCGCCATCTTAGCATTCATCCTGGCGGCATCGTTATTACTCCAACCAAGATTACTGATTATTGTGCACTGGAATATGCTAAGAATAAGGGATTGGGTTTAATTATTACACAACCAGATATGTATTCTATTGAAGACCTAGGATTAATTAAAATAGATTTACTTAGTCAAAGGTCACTCGGTGTTTTGAGAGATACAATGAAAATGATAAAAAAGAAAATGTGATATTATTTATTAATCGTTAGACTAAATTTAACTGAATCAAATGCAACCAGAGCTAGGCAAAAAATCAACATCAACAAATTCTCTCCAATTTTTCTCCAACCTATTGGTGATCCTTTGCCGAAGCATCCGCAATTAATATCTAGTCCACGAATCAAACTTATCACAATCAAAATGATGAAGATAATTAGTAATGTTCCAATTATTGCGGAATTTTCTTTAACGCAGATTCCAAAAAGAAGAAGTATGCCGGCAATTAACTCTAACCAAGGAATAGTGATTGCAAACAAGTTAATAATTTCAGAAGGGAAAAGTCTATAGTTATAAATTGCTTGTGAAAAAGATTTTGGATCAGAAATCTTTTCAGCGCCAGCATAAATAAATACAAACGCAATCACTATTCTTGCTATAAACAGAAAGTATTCGTTTGAAAAAATTTTTTTCATTCTTTGCCTTTTGAAATTGGATAATTTCTTTCAACCCAATCATTCCATCCACCAAAAAAGATATAAACTCTCTTGAAGCCTTTTTCAAATAATTCTTCTCCGAGTAAAATGCTTAGATCACACTCAGTTCCACTGCAGTAGGTAACTAAAATTTCATCTTTGCTAAATGAGTTTAGAATATTTCGATAACTTTCATCTCCATCAAAAGGAATATTAATTGCTCCTTTAATATGTCCTTCCGTGTATTCTTCCGGCATTCTTGCATCAATAAATTTTACACCTTGTTTATATAGTTGATAAGCTTTATCAATTTTGATAGCTAAAGGTTTGGTAAATGGTACAGTTATGGACGACTTACTTTTAGTTGAATGATTGATTAAAGAATCATTTTCCTTTTTATTATCCTTTTCAGAGAAATCATTTTTGTTGGGAAGTATATCAGGAATATTTTGAAAAGTTAATGATGAATCTAAATTAACAGCATCATCCTCTGCAAAGTTTAGCTTTCTCTCTTCACGAATCAAAGGTATTCCATTTGGATTTAGAAAATTATATGTAAATCCAATTATGATTGAAAAGAAGATTATGTAAAGAATCTTTTTTTTATCCATAACAATTCGTATAAATAAAAAGCCGAATGAAATATGGTCACCCGGCTATAAGAATTTAGTACCGAAGGCCGGACTCGAACCGGCACGAGGTGTGAGCCCCACTGGATTTTGAGTCCAGCGCGTCTACCAATTCCGCCACTTCGGCAATTATTATTAACTAAACTTATAATGAAAGAACCCGATAATTCATTAAACAGAATTTTCTGCACTGCAATTATAAAAAATACTGAGTGTTTTATCAATTTATTTTTGAAATTAGTACTAAGTGATTCATTAAAACTATAGTTCTCAAAATGAAATGGTTGTTAATGATTAAATAAAATATTTTGAAAAAACAATTGGCACTATCATTGTAAAATAAACAGAAAGCACGGAGGATTTATGAAAAAAAATTACAGAAAGAAAAAAGTTGAAAAAGAAAAATTTGATGTATTCATCCTTAAAGATTGGGATGAATATCAGGAATTTGAAGAGGAAGAACTCGAAGATTTAATGGAAGAGTTCAATATTCCAGAGATTGATTACATCGAACCATCAGAAAAACCAGAAGAATTAACTTTTAATTAAGGAAATTTTTATGAGTAAAACTTACATTGGTTTTGATGGTCAATATGAAATTGACGATCAGGGAAATATTGTCCATCAATTGATTGATCAGTTTGGAAGAGTAACTGGTATTACCAGAGTTTATAAAAGCGTTAAAAAAATTCCAAACCTTTTCGACCGTGAGAAGATTGAATATCTTATTCAATTGATGAACATATATAAATTTACCGGAAGAGTTTAAGAACATTTTATTTGTTGGTTCGTTCTTAACTCTTCCGTCCTTTCACTCTCAATCACGCCTTCGATTTGAGTTTCACATTCCTTATTTTTGTGCCTCGTAAAAAGGATAAAAATTTATGTTGCAGAATCAAACTGACTCAAAAGAAAAACCTAAGAATTTTATTTATGAAATTATCGAAGAGGATATAAGAACCCAAAAATGGGGCGGAAGAGTACATACAAGGTTTCCACCTGAACCAAATGGATATCTTCATATTGGACACGCTAAATCAATTTGCCTTAATTATGGTATAGCTAGAGATTTTAATGGCAAGTTTAATTTACGTTTTGATGATACTAATCCCACAAAAGAAGAACAGGAATATGTCGATTCAATTATTGAAGATGTAAAATGGTTAGGTGCAGATTTCGAAGACAGGATTTTTTTTGCATCAGATTATTTTGATAAGATGTATGAATACGCCGTTCAGCTTATTAAAAAAGGAAAAGCCTATGTTGATGATCTTGATCCGGAATTGATGAAAGAATATCGCGGTACAATAAACGAACCTGGCAAAGAAAGTCCTTTCAGAAACAGAAGTGTTGAAGAAAATCTTGAGCTATTTGAGAGAATGAGGAAAGGTGAATTCAAAGAAGGAGAAAAAGTTCTAAGAGCAAAAATTGATATGTCTTCTCCAAATATGTTACTTCGCGATCCTGTTATGTACCGAATACTTCATTCATCACATCATCGAACTGGTGATAAATGGTGTATTTATCCAACTTATGATTGGGCACACGGACTTGAAGATTCTATCGAAGGAATTACTCATTCAATTTGTACACTCGAGTTTGAAATTCACAGACCTCTTTATGATTGGTTTCTTGATCAGTTAGGTATTTATCATCCACAACAGATTGAGTTTGCCCGCTTAAACTTAAGTTACACTGTAATGAGCAAAAGAAAATTACTTGAGCTTGTGCAAAATGGAATTGTAGATGGTTGGGATGATCCAAGAATGCCTACAATTTCCGGATACAGAAGAAGAGGCTATACTCCTGAAGCAATTTGGAATTTTGCTGAAATGATTGGTGTAGCCAAAAGAGATGCTTTGACAGATATCGCTTTACTTGAATATGCAATTCGTGAAGATTTGAACAAACGGGCTCAAAGAGTTATGGGAGTTCTCAATCCATTAAAAGTAACTATAACAAATTATCCTGATGATTTAGTTGAAGAACTTGATGCAGTCAACAATCCTGAAGATTCTTCAATGGGCAGCAGGAAAGTTCCATTCTCTAAAGAAATATTTATTGAGCAAAGTGATTTTATGGAAAATCCTCCTAAAGGATTTCATCGTCTTGTTCCTGGTGGTGAAGTAAGACTTCGTTATGCATACATTATCAAATGCGAACAGGTAATTAAAAATGAAAAGGGAGAAGTAGTTGAATTAAAATGTTCTTACGATCCTGAGACGAAAAGTGGAAGTGGAAAAAGTAATAAAAAAGTTAAGGGAACTATTCATTGGGTATCAGCTAAACACGCCGTTAAGTGTGAGGTTCGTTTATATGATAGATTATTTACAGTTGAAGATCCATCTGCGGATAAAGAAAAAGATTTTAAAGAATTTATAAATCCTGATTCATTACAAATTATATCCAATGCACTTTTAGAACCTTTTGTAATCAATGCTAAGCCAGGAGATAAATTTCAATTTGAAAGACAAGGATATTTCTGTGTTGATAAAAAATACACGACAAAAGATAAATTAGTTTTTAACAGAACAGTTACATTAAAAGATACCTGGGCAAAAAGTATAAAGCAATAAATTATGAGCAAACAAGAAAAGAACTCAAAACTATATTCTGTAATTACAGCTGATATTGTTAAATCATCTAAGCTTTCAATAGCAAAACATAAAAAATTAATTAGTATCATAAAGAAATGTGGCTCTGAAATTCAGAGGGTATTTTCAGCAATATTTCAATATTCTCCAGAATATTTCCGTGGTGATAGCTGGCAGATTGTCCTTAAAAAACCTGAATATGCTTTAGCAGTAGTTCTATTCTATAGGGCATATATTCGTGCAAATATGAAAATCAGTTTTATGGATGCAAGAATGGCTATTTCGCTTGGTTCAATAGATTTTGTTAAAAAATCATTTGGTGTTGGTGAAGCTTATAAAATTTCAGGAGAAGCATTAGATCTAAAAGGCAAAAGGCGATTAAAGTTTATATGTAATGAAAAAGAAATATCATTGTTATTAGACCTGTTGGTAGAAAATTCTGATTTTATTTCTTCCAGATGGACGGTCAGACAGGCTCAAATTATCATACTTGCATTGTCCGGATTAAATCAGTTACAAATAGCAAAGAAAATTAAGGTTTCACAACAAGCTATTTCACAGCAGTTAGATTCGGCTGGCTGGTCTATTATTTCAAAAAATATAGACTATTTCAAGAACACTGTTTCAAAGTTAAATAATAAAATCAATACAAGCTTTTAAGCTTGTATCTTATTAGTACAAGCTTTTAAGCTTGTATGAGAATTGAAAGCAATGATTATTTATTACTAAGAGGGAAATCTCTTGAATAGTTTGCAATTGAAAATTTTAATTACATTATTAGCATCTCATTTTTTGGTTGATTTTGTTCTGCAAACTAATAAAGATGTTAAACGCAAGAACAAATTTCTAATTTTTACAAAGCATATATTTCTAATATCCATTTTAAGTTATTTGTTTTTAGGATTGTTTGAAAATTACATTATTGTTTTATTTATTCTAATTACTCATACTGTTATTGATATTGTAAAACTAAAATTTAGAAATGAAAACATCTGGATTTTTATAGCTGATCAAATTGCTCATATAGCTGTGTTACTCTTTATTGCGATCAACATAAATATATTTTTAAACGACGGAGATGAATTCTTTTGGGAAAAGTTTTTTGGAAATAACTATTATTTAATCCTGTTATTATTAAGTTCACTAATTGTTATAACAAAATTCAGTGGCATTTTAATTAGTTTTGTACTAAAACCACTTCAGTCAAAGATATTTAATTCTGAAAGGAGTGATTATATAAATTTACCACAAACCGGAAAGATAATAGGCTACCTTGAAAGGTTTATTATTTTGATATCGGTTCTGATGGATATATCTGCTCTGATTGGATTTCTTATAACGGCTAAATCAATACTTAGGTATGCTGAAATCAAAAGTGAAGATGATAAGCTATTCGTTGAATATATTTTAATTGGTACACTGCTAAGTTTTTCTTTAGGAATAACTTTTTCTTATTTAACTCAGGAATTATTAAACTTTCTCAAAGTCATTTTATGAGAGCTTTAATCTTCTCAATTGCTGTCTTAATTCTTTTTATGACTTCATCTTTCCCAAGAATATAAAGCAGATCAAACATTCCCGGACCTGTACTTTGTCCTGAAACAGCAAGTCTCAAAGGATGAATAAGTTTACCTTTCCCAACATTCAGTTCTTCAGCAACTTGAGTGAGAACTTGTTCATAATCTTCTTTCGAAGGATTAGTCAACTTCTCAAACTCATCTTTTAATCTGAGTAAATGTAGTGAAGTATCTTCCTTCCAATTTTTTTCGATGGCTTTTTGTTCATAATCTGTTGGAGCTTCAAAAAAATATTTGCAGCTGTAAATAAAATCTCTGACAAATGTTACACGTTCTTTCATAGCTTGAATTATAAGAAGCAATTTTTCATCCGATAAATTAGCGGACTTATATTCAGAATTTTCAATTTCTTTTTTTAACATTTCTAAAATTTCATCATCCGTTTTTTTTCTAAGATGCTCAGCATTTAACCAATTTAATTTTTGCAAATCGAATACTGCACCAGCTTTGTTAACGCGTTCGAGTGAAAATTTTTCAATCAATTCATCTATGTAATAAAATTCTTTATCATCTCCAGCATTCCAACCAAGCAATGCAACAAAGTTTATAAGTGCTTCTTTTAAATATCCTTTATCACGATAATCTTCAACTGCAACATCACCTTGACGTTTGCTGAGTTTACTTCTGTCGGGATTCAGTAACAATGGAAGATGAGCAAAAACAGGTCGTTCCCAACCAAAAGCATCATAAAGCAGAACGTGTTTTGGTGTAGATGACAGCCATTCTTCACCACGAATAACATGAGTTATCTGCATCAAATGGTCATCTACAACATTTGCAAGATGATAAGTTGGATATCCATCACTCTTAATTAACACCTGGTCATCAACATTATTACTATCAAACTCAACATGCTCTCTTATTACATCATCAAATTCAATTTTTTTATTTGGTTCAACATTTAATCTGATAACTTTGGAAATATTTCTGTTAAGATTTTCTTCAATTTCTTTTGGTGATAAATGCAAACAATGTTTATCATATTTCGCCTGAGGAAGTTTCATCCTCTGCTGCTCTTCACGAAGAGCTTCCAATCTTTCAGGTGTGCAGAAGCAATAGTAAGCTTTCCCTTGCGAGATTAATTCCTGAGCATATTTGTGATAAATTTCCAATCGTTGTGATTGCATATAAGGACCATATGGTCCGCTGATATCAGGACCTTCATCATATTGTAATCCTGCCCATTTTAATGCTGCAATTAAATTTTCAACTGCACCTTCAACAAATCTATTTCTGTCAGTATCCTCAATCCGAAGGACAAATTTTCCATTGTTCTTTCTTGCAAAAAGAAAATTATACAAAGCTGTACGAAGTCCTCCGACATGTAAATAGCCAGTTGGACTTGGAGCGAAACGAACACGCACTTGTGGATTTATCATTTTAGTTTATTCTCTGTAAATAAGTTTGAAGAAAATTGAGAAGTTCAGGTTTTAGGCACATTCTTTTCTGTGTAGTATTTAAC
>JAIMAZ010000013.1 GCA_023511695.1 Ignavibacterium sp. | reverse complement strand
CAACCACTTGATCAATGGAATTCCAGACAAATAAAATTTCTTGAAATCAGAAAAGGAATTTCAAAACACACTGTAAGATTTGTTCGCACAAAAAATTTTTCTTTTGCAATTAAGCAGACAAATCCTATTAATGCATATTTCGAAAATGAGTCACTGATTAAATTATTACAGACTGGAATTCATGCACTTAGACCAGTTGGTTATATTTTTTTTAAGAAAAATCTATTTATGAAAGATTCTGATCCAGATCACGTTCTTGCATTTCTGATTACGCTTCTTGAAGAAAAATCAATTCCGCATTCCATTCTGTTTAGCTGGGACTTTAACGAGCAAAACCGAAAGATAATATTTGAAGCATCCTCTGAACTTTTAGCCAATCTTCATTTCAATAACATCTATTGGGGCGATGCTTCTTTATCGAATATTCTTGTAAAGTTTTTAAAGATGAAAGATGAAAACAGCAGAACCTTCACTGAACTAAAAGCTTTTCTTTCTGATGCTGAATCAGTTAGCTTTTTAAGGAATATTTCTGATGAACAAAGGAAGAATGATATTGATAATTTTATTCATTCAATCGAAGAAGTAAATAAAAATTTAATTGGTAAAAAAGAACTAACTAATCTGGAAGATGATAAAAAATATTTTCTTAATAGTTATTCCGAACATTTTTCATTGCTTCATAAGACAAAACAATTTGAAGAGACAACGGGACTTAAAGTCAAAAAACATTTTTACAGAATTACCGATAAATATTCGATTAACTCTATCATAAAACAGATTGAAGAGCATAAATGGTATCTGAGTGAAAAAGCATCAAAGGAAGTTGATATAAAAACCGCGGCCAAGGATTGGATTAAAAACATTTATGAACCGACGATCAACGAGTTCAACCACTTTAAACTTTTCGATTTATTTCCGAAAACAAATTCACTTAAACTTTATGTGGATATTATGGCGCATAAATATTATGTAAGTCTGGAGCAGAATAAAGATGTTGGTATTTCTTATGCAATAAAAAGTTATTGTGAGAAGTATTCCAATCAGGAACAATCCACAATTACAAAGCTTGTTGATAATCTTATTAAACGATTAACAAAAATTTTCCCTCAAAGCTATAATCTTTAAGAAAACAACAAACACAATTGTGTTTGATAGCACTCCAAGGGGGCAAATAAATTTCTATCATAAAAGGACTTTAGGTAATTTTGGAAAGATAAATTTTGAAATTCATAAAACCAGTAACAGGAGAAATAAAATGACGAACATAATAGATATTTGGGCAAGAGAGATACTTGATTCCCGCGGTAATCCAACTATTGAAGTTGAAGTTGCTCTTGAAAGCGGAGTAGTTGGCAGAGCTGCTGTTCCAAGCGGGGCATCAACAGGCGAACACGAAGCAGTTGAACTTCGTGATGGAGATAAATCAAGATATAATGGCAAAGGCGTTCTTAAAGCAGTTGAAAATGTCAATGAAAAAATTGCTGATGAACTTATTGATTTTGATGCAACAGATCAGGTTGCAATTGACAATTTATTAATTACACTTGATGGAACAGAAAATAAATCTAATCTTGGTGCTAATGCAATGCTCGGAGTTTCACTCGCTTGTGCAAAAGCATCTGCAGAGTTTTTTGGTTTACCACTTTATAAATATATCGGTGGAGTAAACGCCAAAACCCTTCCTGTGCCTATGATGAATATTCTTAATGGTGGTAAGCATGCAGATAATAATGTTGATTTTCAAGAATTCATGATTATGCCTGTTGGCGCACCAAATTTTGCTGAAGCATTAAGAATGGGAGCTGAAACTTTTCACGCATTAAAGTCAGTTTTAAAATCAAAAGGATACAACACCGCCGTTGGTGATGAAGGTGGTTTTGCACCAAACCTTAAATCAAATGAAGAAGCAATAGAAGTTATTCTTGAAGCTATAAACAAGACCGGTTACAGAGTTGGTGACGAGATTGCAATTGCACTCGATCCTGCTGCAAGCGAATTCTTTATCAAAGAAAAAAATGCTTATCATCTTTTCAAATCTGCTCCTGATAAAATCATTCCAATTGAAAAAATGGTTGATTACTGGTCTGATTGGGTGAACAAATATCCAATCGTTTCACTTGAAGATGGTATGGCTGAAGATGATTGGGATGGATGGAAACTTTTAACCGACAAACTTGGGAGTAAAATTCAATTAGTTGGTGATGATATTTTCGTAACCAATACAGACAGACTTGCCAGAGGAATTGAAATGGGTGTTGCTAATTCAATTCTCATTAAAGTAAATCAAATCGGAACACTTACAGAAACTCTTGATGCAATTGAGCTTGCAAAAATTAATGGTTATACCTCTGTAATCAGTCACAGAAGTGGTGAAACAGAAGATACAACTATCGCTGATATTGCTGTGGCTACAAATGCCGGACAAATAAAAACCGGATCTGCTTCAAGAACTGATAGAATTGCAAAGTATAATCAACTTCTAAGAATTGAAGAAGAACTAGATACTACGGCAGTATTCCCAGGTATATCTGCGTTGAATTACAATGGTTAATTTCTTTTAAGCCCGGCTTTTTAAGTCGGGCATTTTTGTCTTTAAAAAAATAATCGGGTACATCTATGAATAAAAAACAATTACAGGCTATTAAAGAAATCATCAAAAAAAATCACATTGAATTCATTGATCTTAAAGCAAATGATTTAACCGGCAGACTTCATCATATTACACTTCCTTATTATGATAACATTCTCGAGCGATTAATTACAGAAGGTGTTGGATTCGATGGTTCGAGTTATGGATTTAAGAAAGTTGAAAACAGCGATATGATTCTTGTTCCTGATTTAGATACTGCAAAGATTGATCCTTTCCGCGATGCACCTACACTGAGTTTTTATTCTCATATCATTTTAACAGATAAAGAAAGAACTCCGTTTAATCAGGATGGAAGATTTTTAGCAAAGAAAGCTGAAAATTTATTGAAAGAAATTACAGGTGCTGATAAATCTTGGTGGGGACCAGAATTTGAATTCTACATCTTCTCAAATGTTGAATATGATACTCGTACTGCATCCTCTTACTACAAAGTTGAACACGCAGAAGAGTTTTATAAAAAAGCTTATCACGCTGCAAATCCATTTGATGAATATGATGATTTCAGAGACGAGGCTTGCAAACTTCTGAAGGCACAAGGAATTAATGTAAAATATCATCATCACGAAGTCGGGGAACGAGGCCAGCAGGAAATAGAAACTTATTTTTCTGATTTGCTTACAACAGCAGATAACATAATCACAACGAAATACATCCTTTTCAACTTTGCAAAACAAAAAGGTCTTTACATTACATTTATGCCTAAACCAATGTATCAGCAGGCGGGCAATGGAATGCATCTTCACTTTTACATAACAAAAAACGGAAAAAATCTTTTCTATAAAAAAGGCGAATATGGAAATTTCAGCGAGCTTGGCCTTTATTTTATCGGAGGTATGTTAAAACATGCTCCAGCGTTATCTGCTTTCACAAATCCTTCGACGAATTCATACAAAAGACTTGTCCCAGGTTTTGAAGCTCCGGTTGCGTTGACTTATGGAATGGGAAATCGTGCGGGTGCAATAAGAATTCCTAAGTATGTAAGCAATCCGCAGGAAACAAGATTTGAATATCGTCCACCTGATGCAACTGCAAATCCATACTTATGTTTAGTTGCAATGCTGCTTGCAGGCATTGATGGAGTGGTTAACAAAATTGATCCGCGGAAAGAAGGATTTGGTCCGTACGATAAGAATTTTCTCGAAGGTGACGATGTACACAAGATCCATTTTTTACCTCGTAATCTTGCCGAAGCTTTGGATGCTCTGGAACTGGATAATGAATTTTTAAAACGCGGAAATATTTTTACAGATGAACTGCTTCAGCAGTGGATTAAAACAAAGAATGAAGAGATTCATTCAATTGGTACTATGCCACATCCATTCGAGTACAAGATGTATTTTAATCTTTAATAGTTAATTGATGAATTTATCATTTAATAAATACGAGAGATAAAATGAGCCAAACAAATGAAGTTAAACACTGTCTTAATTGCAATGTAACTGAAAATGAAATTCCACTAATAAACTTAAACTTTACCGGAAGAAAGGAATTTATTTGTTCAAGATGTTTACCGATTCTAATACACTCACCTCAGAAATTGGTTGGTAAACTTGATGGAGCAGATAAAATTCCATCAGGAAATCACTAAATAAAAATTACTCAGTCCATTGAGTAATTTTCCTCAATGGATTGAGTAAATTCCAGGACTTTACTCAGAGCTGAGTAATACCTTTTCATAAACCTGATAAGTCTTATCATCGAAGCAAACGAAAATAACTTTTTCGAAAAAATCATTTTTTTCTAAAAACTTTTTTACTTCGTTAACAGCAATCTTCGTAGCTCTTTCTAAGGGAAAACTATAAACTCCTGTACTTATTGCCGGAAATGCGATTGTTTTTATTTCATTCTCTGCTGCAAGCTTCAAAGAATTTCTATAGCAATTTGCAAGAAGTTCATCTTCATTGTGGTTACCGCTTTGCCAAACAGGTCCAACAGTATGAATTATATATTTTGCCGACAGCTTAAATCCCGGAGTAATTTTAGCTTCACCTGTTTTGCATCCGCCAAGTTTTCTGTTGTATTCAAGTAGCTCTGGACCAGCAGCACGATGAATTGCACCATCAACTCCGCCTCCACCGAGTAATGAAGTGTTTGCAGCATTTACTATTGCATCAACTTTAAGTTTAGTGATGTCGCCTTTATGAAGTTCTATTTGTGTTTTCATAACTTCATCAAAAATTTATGAATAATTGAATTTGATTTTATAAGTTAACATTCAAAAAATTCTTAAATAAAATTATAAAACTAAATGGAGAAGTTAAATTGAAATCTGTTCGAGTATTTCTGCTTTATTCGGTTTTACTTTTTACAATAATCAGCTGCAGTTCAGGAAAGGAATTACAACTAGGTGAAAGTAAACTGTATAAATGGTTATTATCACAACCGGATTTAACTGTAAAGAAGTTAGAATCAAACGAAATGTTCAGCGAAGTTTATGAAATATTTATTGAGCAGCCGATTGACCATTTCAATCCGAGTAGTCCGAAGTTTAAGCAGCAATTTTTCCTTTCACATAAAGACGAAAAATTGCCGATGATTGCTGAACTCGATGGTTATTCTGTTAACAACCGACCAAATGAGTTAAGCAGACTTTTGAATTGTAATCAGATAATTGTTGAACATAGATATTTTGGTGAGTCAGTTCCTGTGCCGTTTGACTGGAAATATCTTGATATCAAACAAGCTGCGGCAGATCATCATCGTATAATCGAAAAGCTAAAAGAATTTTATAAAGATAAATGGATAACCACCGGAATTAGTAAAGGTGGTTCAACTGTAATCTTCCACAGAAGATTTTATACCGATGATGTTGATGCAACCGTTGCTTATGTTGCTCCGATTAATCGCTCTCCCGAAGATCAACGCGTTTATGAATGGTTGAAAAATGTTTCCACTGAAGAATGTAGAAATAAAGTCCGTGATTTTCAAAAATTGATTTTGAGGAAAAGAGATATCTTCTATCCGATGTTTTTACAAAATGCTGAGAAGGATAGTTTAACCTACAATATTGTTGGAAGTGAAAAAGCATTCGAATATTCTGTTCTTGAATATTCTTTCGCTTACTGGCAATGGAGTGATGGCGATTGTAGTAAAATTCCTGATTCAACCAATTCAAATGAAGAAATATTTGAGCATTTCAAAAAGAACAGCGGCGTTGATTACTTCTCGGATAAAGATATAACATCAATTTATCCGTTCTTCTATCAATGCTATACTGAATATGGTTACTATGGTTATGATGTTGAACCATTCAAAGATTATCTAAAGTACGCTGATGGACATACTCCGTTTTTTATTCCTGATAATCTGCAGCTTACTTTTGATCCTGAGCCAATGAAGGATGTTTCTTACTGGGTTGAAAACGAAGGCAACAATTTTATATTTATTTATGGTGGGAACGATCCTTGGACTTCAACGGGAGTTTGTCTTACAGGAAAAACCAATTCGCTGAAAATGATTTTACCAAATGGTTCTCATCGGACAAGAATAAAAAGTTTTCCACCAAAAGACAGAGAACTAATTTATAGGAAACTTGAGGATTGGTTAGATATCAGAATTAAGAGATAAAAAGTTAAATTAAAATATTCAGGAGCGAACAACTCTTAAATGTTCGCTCCTTTGAAGTTGACTTATAAAAATTCCAAATCCTGAACTTCAGTTGAAAATATTTTCCAGGAATCTCCATCCATCTTTAATGTGTGCACTCCGGTTGTTTTATTGTTCTTAAAATCAGGTCCTTTCAGTTTAGTCGTTATCTGAATAAACTCAACCTTTGCTTCTTTATCGTTCTGTTCAAGCACTTTAATTTTTTCAATTGTATAATTCAAATCATAGACTTCAAAAATTTTCTTAACAAGTTTTTCAGTCATTTCATAAGAAGGACTTTGAGGATGAATTGTTGACATTACGCCGTCAAAATCTTCCTGATTCATAAAATCAGCGTTAGCATTAACCAAATCTTCTGGAGTATCATAACTTTTCTTTGATGAACAAGAAACAATAAATATAATACTCAGCAGAACAAACGAATTAAATATTATCTTTTTCAAGAGTTATCCTTTCAAATTGTTAGGTTCCCATTTCTCTTTTTACTTCCGAAAACTTTTCAACTGCAAAATCCAAATCTTCCTTTGAATGAGCGGCGGAAATCTGAACACGAATTCTTGCAGTGCCTTTTGGAACAACCGGATAAAAGAAACCAATAACATAAACGCCTTTCTCAAGCATTCGTGCTGCCATTTGTTGAGCAAGTACAGCATCGCCAAGCATTATAGGAACAATTGGGTGAACACCTTCTTTTATGTTGAATCCTGCGGCTTTTATTTTTTCGCGAAAATATTTTGTGTTTTCTTCAAGCTTATCTCTCAAATGAGTTGTTGAAGAAAGCATATCAAGAACTTTAATTGATGCTGCTACAATTGCCGGAGCAACAGTGTTAGAGAAAAGATAAGGTCTGGAGCGTTGTCTTAATAAATCAATAATTTCTTTTCTTGCAGAAGTATATCCACCACTTGCGCCGCCTAGAGCTTTACCAAGCGTTCCGGTTATAATGTCAACTCGTCCCATTACATCATTGTATTCATGAGTTCCTTTGCCGTGTTTGCCCATAAAACCAACAGCATGACTATCATCTACCATTACCATTGCGCCATATTTATCAGCAAGATCACAAATTTGTTTTAGCGGTGCAATAAATCCATCCATTGAAAATACACCATCAGTAGCAATGAGAATATTTTTTGCTTTGTTTGCTCTTGCTTCCTTAAGTTTTTCTTCGAGATCATTCATATCACAATTTTTATAACGATACCTTTGTGCTTTGCACAATCTGATACCATCAATAATGCTTGCGTGATTAAGCTCGTCACTTACAACAGCATCCTCTTCTCCAAGTAATGTTTCGAATAAACCTCCATTAGCATCGAAGCAGGATGTATAAAGAATAGTATCTTCCTGACCAAGAAAATCTGAAATTTTCTTCTCAAGCTCTTTGTGAATTTCCTGAGTGCCGCAAATAAACCGAACTGAAGACAGGCCAAATCCCCATTTCTCCAGACTTTCTTTTGCTGCTTTTATTAATTCGGGATTATCTGCAAGACCCAGATAATTATTTGCACACATATTCAAAACGCTCTGAGTGTGCATCACTTCAATGTGCGCTCTTTGTGGTGAAGTAATTATTCTTTCTTTTTTGTACAAACCTTCTTTCTCGATGCTATCGAGAATATTTTTATAATATGTTCTTGTTTCAGAAGTCATTTAAACCTCACAATCTGTATTTTATTCTGAATTATTTTTTTATGCTTTCGGACCAATCATTTTTTCCGGACGAACAATTTCATCAAATTTTTCGGGAGTTAATAATCCCAATTCAACAGCTGCCTGCTTAAGTGTTTTGTTCTCAGCGTGAGCTTTCTTTGCAACTTTGGCAGCATTATCATAACCAATAACAGGATTTAATGCAGTTACAAGCATCAGAGAATTTTCAACATGCTTTTTGATATTCTCTACATTGGCCTCAATACCAACAACACAGTGATCAGTAAAGCTTTCACAAGCATCTGAAAGTAATCGGATTGAGTTCAACACATTAAAGATTATCACAGGTTTAAAAACATTAAGTTCAAAGTTGCCGCTTGCACCTCCGATATTAACTGCAACATCATTACCAAAAACCTGTGCGCATACCATTGTCATTGCTTCGCTTTGAGTGGGATTAACTTTGCCAGGCATAATTGAGCTACCTGGTTCATTCTCAGGAAGATGAAGTTCTCCTAAACCGCAGCGAGGGCCGGAACCAAGCCAACGGATATCATTAGCTATTTTCATTAATGATGCAGCTAAAGTCTTTAAAACTCCGTGAAACTCAACCAATGCATCGTGAGTTGCGAGCGCTTCAAATTTATTTCTTGCAGTAACAAATGGAAGTCCGGTAATCTCTGCAATTTTTTTTGCAGACAATTCTGCAAATTTTGGATGTGTGTTTAATCCCGTACCAACGGCAGTTCCGCCAAGAGCTAATTCATATAATCTTGGTAATGCAGCATCTATCCTTTCCAAACCATTTGTAAGCATCTGAACATAACCGCTGAATTCTTGTCCGAGTGTTAAAGGTACAGCATCCATCAAATGAGTTCTTCCGATTTTTATTATATCTTTAAACTCTTCTGACTTTTGCTGAAGCGCATCACGGAGTTTTGTGACCATTGGAATCAAACGATGATGAATTTGCTCAACAGCAGCTATGTGCATCGCTGTTGGAAAAGTATCGTTTGATGATTGAGCTTTGTTTACATCATCGTTTGGATGAATTGGCTTTTTACTTCCAAGTTCACCTCCAGCTAATTCAATAGCACGATTTGCAATTACTTCATTGGCGTTCATGTTGGTTTGAGTACCACTACCGGTTTGCCAAACTACAAGTGGAAAATGTTCATCAAGTTTACCTTCAATTACTTCATCTGCAGCTTTTACAATCAAATCAGCTTTTTCAGTTGATAGAGTTCCAAGTTCTTTATTGGTTAATGCTGCAGCTTTTTTCAATATGCCAAGTGCACGGATTAATTCTCTTGGGAATCTATCTCCACCGATTTTAAAATTCATTAATGATCTTGCGGTTTGTGCACCATAGTATTTATCTGAAGGAACCTGAATTTCGCCCATTGTATCTTTTTCAATTCTGAAGTTCATTGTAGTTCTCCCTGATGTGAAAAATTTTTGATTTCTTTACACCAAAATTACAATATAATTTTTGCAGTCAGAAGTCGATTTGAAGAATCTCTGGCAATATCTTCACAATTATTCGATGACTTGAGTAGTCAATCAATTTATATTTACTTAAGAAAGATTAGCTGAAAGTGATTTGAAATGAAAAAAATAAAATTCCAAGTTTTATCATTCTCATCTTATTTAGTGGTATTATAATCCCACAAACTAAAATCAATTCCTGGGGTATTGATGTATGTTACAGAAACAATGAATATACATTATCTTTGGTTGTTTTAGAACTTTCTTTCAATCGTTATAAAATCGTTTCTCCTTACCTCAACTTTTCTATTTTGTTAAATGATAAGAAAAATGACTATGAACCAACTTACTCACCTATGGGCGAATAAAGTTTTATTCCTCTTACTATATTTGGTTTCGCAGGTGATCTTGGTTCAAGTGGGACAATATTAGGTGTATTGGCTGCATTCCTTTTACTTGTTACTAATTCATAACATCATTTTATTGTTAAAAACCTTGATACTATTTCTGTTAATCCTGTTGAGTTTACAATGTTTGTACAGAATAGAAGTGATTATTATCAGGAAAGGTGGTTGAGAATGAATCCCGGTGTGGGACTATCTATGGCTTTTAATGAACAATCAAACTCAGAACAAGAGAATCCCAGGTCACATCCAATAAGAAATACTAAATCACTTTCTATTTCTTTTGGAATTGAAAAGCCTTATGATATCTACAAATTTAAGTTTGAAGAATTGAACTAAGATACTTTATTAGTATTTATGAATTCTTTTAAGAAAAGTTCGATGTTCTGAATAAATAATAAAAATATTACCTGGCATTTTTAGGAAGAGAAATCACAAAGGAAGTCTGATGTTCCGGATTTGAAACAAAATCCACATTGCCTCCAAGATATTTTTCAACAAACAATTTTACGCTATATGTCCCAATTCCTCTTCCGGCATTTGCTTTTGTTGAAAATGATCTTTGGAATATCTGTAATTTTACTGACTCTGGAATAACACCTTCATTCCACACTATAAATTTCACATTAATGTCTGTTACTTCAGAAAAAAGTTTAACTTTCTGGTTTTCATGAATGGCCTCAAGAGCGTTTTTAACAAGAATGCCCAGTGACCGAATTAATATTGTCGAATCAGTTTTGATTTTTATGTCGTTATTTAAATAAAATGTTTCAAGAAATTTTCCCTTCGCAATCTCGTGGTTTTTATAAAGCGCCTCAACTCTCGATAAAACCTCGTTAACACTAATTTCAACAGGATTAATTTTCAGCATTCCATTTTCTGCATAAGTTAAATCTCGTTGAGCTTGAATTTCATCAATCAGCTGATCGGAAGAGTATTGAAGCATTTTCACAAACTCATTAAACTCCTCAGTATTTTTCAATTGTGGCAGCACTTCAGAAATACCCTTTATTGCTGAGGCGGTATTCAGTACATCGTGATAAAATACCCTTTCAAGAACTAATCGTCTTTTTTCATTCTGAATATCCTCAACGGCAAATAGCGTAAATTCAAATCCATCAATTATAATTTTAGATGTATGAACTCTGAAATCAAGAGAAGTTTCTCCTTCGTGTCTTTCTACAGTTATTCTGCATTCTGAAACTGAATTTTCTCCTGTTTCATTTGTTCTTTTAATTGACTGAGCAGCACCACATTCTCTGCAAAACAATGAAGTTCCGCAGCCAGCTTCCATCTCTTTCGAATGAACGCAATTAAGTGCTTCACCCAATCTTTGTCCAAAAAATTCAGAACCGTTATTTCCGAAAAAATAATTTATTGCCTTTGAGTTATAAGCAACAATCTGTCGGTACTCGTTTAACAATAATGCTATGTGTGGGAATGCTTCGAGAATTTGCTGAATACAGGAAAGGTTTATTACACTTTTTTGTAATTGCTTTATTTCAGAAAGAGAAATTCTTTCGGCATTATCGAAATATGTTTTGTAAGCTGCTGCTTTCATTAAAATAATTACATGTTTTCATTTAATTATCGAAAACATTTCTTACTTGTTGAGTGTCAATTTCATAATTGGATAAAGATTGAATTGTTTATCCCAGTAAGGTGATTTTTTGTAGAAGAAATTCAATCTCTCATAAGGATTGTTTCGGAAAGCTTCATCTGATTTTAACTTTTCTTCAAATTCATTTTTAAGTGACGCATCATTCTTAAGCATCTCTTCTGCAATTTTTTCCATAACATAATTTTCAAAATACTCTTTCTGTTCAAAAATCTGATTCATAAATCCCCACTTAACAAACGAATCATCACATTTGGGTTCAAGTAAATGAGCAATAATTCTTATTGTTCTTTGATTGGTTGGAATGATGTAAGTGCCTGCAGGAATATCTACCTCTTCCTCAAAAGTTTCCAATTCGAATGAAGCCCGCTGTCTGCCTTCATAAGAGTTGTGAGCCAACTTAACATTTTTAAATCTGAATCTCTCGACTTTTAAGGTTGTATCAAAATCTGTAGTTAAATATTTAATTCCGTGAAAACCCAGTCTATCAACTAAGAATGACCACTCAGCAGGAATGATGTAATAATCCGGAATCTGAATTGAATCTGTGACAATAACATCACGATAGTATTTTACTTTAATATCTTTAGGGGAATTTGTGTAAACAATTTTGTCTGTACCGGAAATTTCAGAATGAACCTTTTTGTAATCGTAGCCTTTAAACAGAACTTCTTCAAAATTATCTGAAAGGTCGAACTTTACCGGCAAATATTTTTTCTCATATAAAAAATCCATTAAAGAATTTCTGTCAGCTTGTTGGTTAAGTAATAATAATGCATCAGCATTATTTTTTATAAATTCAAAAGTGGTTTCTAATACTGCTTTAGTAGCAAAGACTCTTTCTTTGTAAGGTTTGATCATATGTGTTTCAACAAGTAACGAAGGACGATTTCGTATTGCGAAATAACCAGTTGAAAGTCTAGGTGAAGATGCCCAGTCAGTTATACCGGAATCAATGCCATCAGACCAGTTTTTCAAAGACACATAAGGAAAAATTAAAAAACCTTTTTGCGTGACAGAATTTTCGAGATAAGGAACAAATTTATTCGATAACCAATCAGCCGTTTCGCTGTAGATGTTTGCAAATCTTTCAACCTGATAAGTAACACTGTACTGATAATCAGCTCCATCGGTTGTGTGAGTATCAATAATAAAATCAGGATTCCATGTTGAAATAAGAACAAGCATTGCCTGCATTTCCGGGGAATCTGCTTTCATCCAATCTCTGTTAAGATTATAATTTTGAGCAGTTGTTCTCCATCCCATTTCTTCTGGTCCATTTTGGTTTATGCGGTTATATTTACTTTTCCTTTCATGACCATCAACATTAAATATTGGAACTATAAGTAGACTGATGCTATCAAGAAGATATTCTTTTTCTTTTGTAATTAAAATTTCGCGAAGCAAAATCATACAAGCATCTTTGCCTTCAATTTCTCCGGAATGAATTCCATTAATAACAAGAACGGTTGCTTTTTGTAATGGTCTTTTACCTTCAGCAATCTGTTTTTCAATTAATGATTTATCTTCTTTGGTAACCAGCAGACAGTTCAAATCTCTTCCTTGCGGTGAACGGCCAAATCCAAATAAATCTGCATAGTCACTTACTCTATCAAGTTGTTGGAAATAATTCATCGTTTCATTGTAATCGGCTGTTGAGATGAATCCGGATTTTTCAAATTTTGTTGTCCAGTCAAATTGTGCCGAAACTATTACTGTTAAAGAAAAGAAGATTAACAAAAAATTAATTTTCATATTAAAATTCCTTATTTGATGACTTTTAATTTTTATATAAGTTCGCTGCGAAATTAATTAAAGATTTAAATGAAAAAATTTTATAAGGCTATTTTTCTTTTTCTGCTTTCTGTTTCATTTGCTTTCTCTCAGTCTGAATCAGAAAAAGATTTTGACATTCTGAAATATAATCTTGAACTTGATTTGTTTAACAATTATCAGCAGCCATATCCTCATTCATTTGATGGAAAAATTGAAATTGAATTCAAAGCTTTGAATGAATTAACTCAACTAAAATTAAATGCATCTTCATTTTCTATGATGATACTTAGTGTATCTGGCGATGATGTTTCTTTTCAGCACAAATCAGATACTTTGTATGTTCAATTCAACAAACCAATTGAGAAAAGTTCAATCAGGCGGCTAATTATAAAATATCATCATAACGATGTGGTTGATGGAGCTTTCTTCGTGAAAGATGGAATGCTATTTACTAACAATGCACCACAAGGCGCACGTAAATGGTTTCCTTGCTTCGATCATCCTTCAGATAAAGCTCTGTTCGAACTTAAAGTTAAAACTCCTGCTGATGTTCTGCTCGGCTCAAATGGTTTGCTTGTTGATTCGACTAAAATTGCTGATACAATTTATTATAACTGGAAAACCGTTTATCCGCTTTCAACTTATCTTATTGTCATCTCATCAAAAAAGAATTATCAGTTAGATGAAATTGAATGGAAAAGTTTATCAGGCAAAAAGATTCCGGTAAGATTTTACTGGAATGAAGGTGAAAATCAATCCGCATTAAATCATATAAAATCTATTACTCCTCAAATGATGCAATACTTTTCAGAAATGTTATGTGATTATCCATTTGAAAAAAACGGTTATGCAACACTTAATGAATTATTCATATTTGGTGGGATGGAAAATCAAACATTAATTAGTTTGTGTGCTAATTGCTGGGATGAATCATTAGTTGCTCACGAATTTGCTCATCAATGGTTTGGTAATTTAATAACATTAAAAACCTGGGCAGATGTTTGGCTTAACGAAGGTTTTGCTACTTATGCAGAAGGATTGTGGATTGAGCATCGCTTTGGACATAAAGCTTACAAAGAATATATGGAGGTTCAGGCAGAAAGATTTTTTCAGGCAGAAAATAAATTTCCGATTTTCAATATTAATTGGAGAAAACAGATTCCGGATATCAACACACTTTATAATGGACCAATCATTTATGCAAAAGCTTCTGCAGTTTTGCATATGCTGAGATATGTATTAGGAGATTCTTCTTTCTTTAATGCATTAAAATTGTACACGAATGATAAAGAGTTCCAATATGGTAACATCTCGACTGAAGAATTTGTTGGAAAATTTATGAATTATACAGGCAAAGATCTTGGCTGGTTCTTTAATCAGTGGTTAGCAGGAACTTACTATCCGATTTATAAAAATTTTTATTCGATTACTCAATCTGATTCAGAATTTATTGTTGATTTGGTTTTCACTCAGGAAAACAAAGAGAATATTTATTATCAAATGCCTTTTCATATAAAAATTCTTTTTGAGGACGGAAGCTCAGTTGATGAAATTGTATTTAACGAAATGAATAACCAGAACTTTCAATTCATCTATAATAAAAAACCAATTAAAATTTATTTTGATCCGGATAATAATATCCTGCTCAAAGAAATCTATGTCGAAGAACTTGAAGATATTTTAATTGATGATTAGCAGTAATGCAAGTCACTTTGATTTGTATAGAATCTAAACTCAAAAAAAATATATTTGAAGTGAAAATAATTTTAATTGTTACGATAATCAAACACTTATTTATAAACTCTGTGGGATAAAATGCAAATAGCAGTTCAGGACCGAAGCAATTACCTAAAGGGACTATTCATTACAGCAAAGTTAGATAAACAACTTAATCAGACTGAAAAAGATATCCTTAAAAAAATTTCTGACAAGCTCGGCTTTGCAAATGACTTCTTCGAAGAAACAATTCACGGACTTCTCTCAAATAAATATCTCAGCGAAGAACCTGTAAAATTTTCTGATAAAAAAATTGCAGAGTCATTTATTAATGATGCAATTAATCTTGCTTTTTCTGACGGAGTTGTAACAGATGCTGAAACAAATTGGATTAAGAAAACAGCTGAAGTTAATGGAATTGAAGTTGAAGAAGTTGAAAAGAAAATAAAAATGTTTCTCGAAAAACCATCACTCATAAAGTCAGGTGATTTTGCCCTGATGTCAATCATCTGATTATTTATTTCACGCCCTGCTTTGTCCTTTAGAATTGCATCTCTAATTTTGATAAGAGATTTACAAATTTTTCTTCACAATTTTTTCTAAAGGAATTACCAATGAAAAAAATGAAAGCCCTTGTTAAAAAATATGCAGAGCCAGGAATCTGGATGGATGAAGTTCCTGTTCCTGAATACGGTCCCAATGATGTATTGATTAAAATTCACAAAACATCTATCTGTGGAACGGACATTCATATTTACAATTGGGATGAATGGGCTCAGAAAACTATTCCTGTTCCGATGGTTGTTGGTCACGAATATGTTGGAACGGTTGAAGCTTTTGGTGATAATGTTCACGATGTTCATGTCGGTGAATTAGTAAGCGGTGAAGGACATTTGGTTTGTGGTCAATGCAGACATTGCCGAGCTGGTCGTGGTCATCTTTGCCCAAATACAAAAGGTGTAGGTGTTAATCGTCCCGGTTGTTTTGCTGAATATCTTGTTATTCCCGTTACAAACATCTGGCATTGCGATCCCAAAATTCCTAAAGATGTTCTCTCCATTTTCGATCCGCTTGGTAATGCTGTTCACACTGCACTTTCTTTTGATTTACTTGGAGAAGATGTTTTAATTACTGGTGCTGGTCCGATTGGAATTATGGCAGCAGCTATTGCAAAACACTCCGGCGCAAGAAACATAGTTATAACAGATCTTAATCCTTATCGTCTTGAATTGGCAAAAAATGTTGGGGTCACAAGAGTAGTTGATGTTTCAAAAGAAAAACTTTCAGATGTAATTTCAGAACTTGGAATGGTTGGTGGATTTGATGTCGGATTGGAAATGAGTGGAAGTCCGAAAGCATTTAATGATATGATTGATGCAATGTACACAGGTGGAAAAATTGCTTTGCTTGGAATCCTTCCTTCAAATGCAGCTATTGGTTGGACGAAAATAATTTTCAAAGGAATAACTATTCGCGGCATTTACGGAAGAATGATGTTTGAAACCTGGTATAAAATGCAGGCAATGATTCAAAGCGGATTGGATGTTACTCCGGTTATTACTCATAAATTCAAAATCGATGATTATAAAGAAGGATTCGAAATAATGAGGTCAGGCAATTCAGGTAAAGTTATTCTTGATTGGATATAATTTATTGTTATGAATTTTGATGGAATAGTTTCTCTTCTGATTGCTTGTATTGAATGGATACTTTTTATCAATCTTCTGATATTTGTGAAGAAAGATAAGGTAAACATTATCGCTCTGATTATGATTGCATTACTTGCGGGTTATCAGACAATGGAATTTTTAATGTGCAATGTAGGACTAACAAATCCTGTTTTCCCTTACATTGCATTTTTAATTATAAGTTATCTTCCTCCTTTGAACTTAATTTTAATACTTCATCTGACGAAAAAACTTAATCCGAATAAAAAAATCTATTTGTTATTTATTCCTGCTCTGTTTTTTTCAATTTATTATTTATTTCTAATTCCTCAATTTGAAGTTGCAAAGTGTACAGTGCTTTATGCATCCTATCATTATCCTTTGGGAGATTTGTACGGTTTCTTTTACTATCTCCCAATTATTGTATCGATGATTATTCTTATAATAGTAATTCCTAAAACTGAGGACAAAAAAATTAAACTCATTTATAAAGTGTTACTTTATTCAACAATTTTTATCAGTCTGCCGGTTGTTGCAGGATTTACTTTAATGTTTGCTGGTTCATATACAATTATATCTTCAATGGAAAGTATAATGTGTAAGTTTGCATTTGTATATGCTCTAAGTTTAAGTTTTATAACTTTATATAATTCACCATTCAAAGATGAAAGAAACTATTTTAAATATTTATCTGGTAATAAACAGTGGAATAGTTAAAGAATTCCGCGCAGTTGCCTATGATGAAGAAGGAAGTGATGATGAAAAAATTACTTTTCTTAAATCACGAGCCAGGCAGGATTTTCAGAATTCTATTCACTTCGATGCACCGATGGATAAAAAAGGAAACTTTATGCCTTATAACAAATTTTATAAGCTTGAAAAAAGAGGACTACAATTTCAACTTTTCGAAGAAATATTTGAAGCATTCAAAGTGCCTGATAAACCACTGGTTTGCATTACCCCCGTTGTTGATGGCGAAATTTATTCTCAATAATAAAATTATCTCGTGGAATTTTTATGAAAACTTTTATTCTCAACTCGATAATAATATTGGTTTCACTAACAGTTATAGGTGCTGCATTGTTTATAAGCGATAAATCAAAATCAACTCCCATTGAATCTCATCTATCCATTCAGGAAAAACAGAAACTTTTGGATAAATATTACTCTGATAAAAAACTTGGTGCTTTTTACCAGGATGGAAATACTTATTTCAGGCTTTTTACTCCAAATGCAGAGAAAGTTTCTCTTATTCTATTTGACAAAGTTGAAGATGAAAATGGAAAAATATTTGAGATGACTCGTGATGAAAATGCTGTTTGGGAAATTGCTGTCGAGGGAGAATATTTTGGCAAGTACTATAATTTTATTGTTGAACATAAAAATCAGCCACCTGTTTTATGTTTAGATCCTTATGCAAAAGCAGTTGCAAGCTATAATACTTACTACACTCCAAGAAAAGGAATCATAGTAAAGGAAAACAATTACAATTGGGAAGATGATCAATGGATTAGAAATGATTGGCGTGATTTAATTATCTATGAAATGCACATTCGCGATATGACTGAACATCCATCAAGTGGAGTAAATGAAAGGGGAACTTATAAAGGATTGGTTGAGAAGGGAAAGACGGGCGGACTTTCCTACATAAAAAAATTAGGCGTTAATGCTGTTGAACTTCTTCCTTCCCAGGAATTTGCTAATATCGAAATTCCTTTCAATAAAGAATTGCGTGGTAAGTTAAATACCTGGAATCCTTACGAGAGAAATCATTGGGGTTATATGACCGCAGCATTCTTTGCCCCCGAATCTTATTATTCTGAAAATACAAGAAATTTAAAGTGGGATTCTTGGAGTGGAACTGATGCAAAAGCTGTTACCGACTTTAAAGATATGGTCAAAGCATTTCACAAAGAGGGAATTGCTGTAATAATGGATGTTGTTTATAACCATCTCTCAGAATATGAATTTGGCAATCTCAAGGAAATTGATAAAGAATATTATTTCAGGTTGAATGAGCAAGGTAATTTCATTGCTGAGAGTGGTTGCGGTAATGATTTACGAACTGAAGCACCAATGCTTAGACGACTTATTGTTGAAAGTATTCTTTACTGGATGAAAGAATATCACATTGACGGATTCAGATTTGATTTGGGAAAACTTATTGACTGGGAAACAATTGAAACAATTATTTACGAAGCCAAAAAAATTAATCCCGATGTCGTTTTTGTTTGTGAACCGTGGGGTGGTGGATATGATCCTGCCGGATTTTCTTTAAGAGGCTGGGGAGCGTGGAATGATCAGATTAGAAATGGTATCAAAGGGGAAAATCCTTTTAACGGTTTAGGTTGGATTTTCGGTCAATGGTATGGCAATAATAATTCTCAGAGAATCAAAAGCTATGTAAATGGAACTTTGATTAGTGATACACTTGGACTTTTTCAGAAACCTCATCATTCAGTTAATTATCTCGAATCACACGATGGTTATACTCTGGGAGATTTTATCCGAATTGCTACTAAACAAGTTAAGCAGGATGAAGTAATAAAAGATGTTGATTCTTTTGTTAAGCTTACACCTCTTCAGCTAAAGCTGAACAAACTTGGAGCATTGTTCCTTTTCACTTCACGGGGAATTACGATGATTCACAGTGGACAAGAGTATGCGCGAAGTAAAGTCATTCCTTACAACATAAATGTTCCTGATCCACATAAAGGAATGATTGATCATAATAGTTATGAAAAAGATAATGAAACAAATTACATCAATTACAATCATTCAGAAATTAACAAAGAACTTTTTGATTATTATAAAGGATTGATCGAACTTAGAAAAAAATACCCTGCTTTCAGAAGAGCTAATTATGAAGATGTAATATTTCACGATATTAAAGGAAATCCGTTTGCAATCTCTTATGAATTAAGATATAAAGATGAACATTTCTTTGTTGCTATGAATGCAAATCCACAGATAACTCAACAAATTAATTTACCTAAAGGCGAATGGGAAATTCTTGTTGATCCAAGCAAAGCAGGAACTAAACCAATAAGAGTTGTAAAGAATAAAATAGAAATTGAACCAACTTCCGGGTTTGTGTTAAAGATGAAGTAATTATTTTCAGAAGAATAATTCCTTATTCCAATTCAATAATTTCAAGTAAAAATTTTATTAAGTCATCCTGAATCTGCTTGCCGGTATTCGTGATTTTTAAAAGATCATATTCACTCGTAACATCTTCTGTCACACTTCGATATCCGTCAGCTGACCGACCAGTGTGACAGATTTATTTTGTCATCCTGAGCTTGTCGAAGGATGACTTTTTCTCGCCTTTCCCTTTTGTCACACTTCGATGAACTCAGTATGACTGATTTATTCTGTCACTCTGAGCCTGTCGAAGAATAAATTAATCTTCAGGGATATTTTTTTCTTTTTTGAAAATTCAACAAGCAATACATAGTTTAGATTAATCTACACTTCTTTTTCCTTCATTCCTGTCTACTAATTTGTTATTCAAATTCAATGACACCATTTAGTTCTAGTTATTGTCTTAAAGATTTAATCTGATTATAAAAATTTATAGCCAGTGGATTTTTCGGATTCAGTTGCAAGCTTCTTTCGATTGAAGTAATAGCAAGATCAACATTGCCATTAAGATAATAAGCTCCTGCAAGATTGTACCATAATTGATAATCAGCTTCTTTAAACTGAACTGCTTTCTGAAGATAAGGTAGAGAAGTTTTCGCATCATTTAATTTTAAATAAACCTGTCCGAGCCACTTATTAGAAAAGAAATCTGATTTAATCGCATCAAGTTTTTTTAAGTATGGAATTGCTCGCTCAATATAACCTTTATCAATCAGATAAGCAGTAATAGTTCTGTAGGGAACATCGTAATAAGGTCTTTCAGCTATTATTGCTTCCATTTCGCGAACAAATTTATCAATCTCATTTCTGTTAAGATAATATTCTGCAAGTTTGCTATGTGCTGTTTCCCATTTCAATTGTTTGTTAAAAATAGCTGCTGCAATTGTATCAACAATGCTGCTCATTTTATAGTTAATCATTTTATAATTTGGAGTCCCTTTGGGAACGAAGGGATATTGACCGGTTAAAACAATGATCGAAAAGTTTGCAAGAGTTGAATCGAGTGCGGTGAAAGGAAAGTTTGCAGCAAGAATGCTGTCAGCTTTTGCTTCCGTGAGATTTGCACGCTCACCCTTGGGTAAAAGATTTATCTTTTTCATTTCTTTATAAAATGTTTCAGCAATTAACCTGTATCCATCAATATTCGGATGAAGATGATCAACTGTGAGATTATATCCAACGAGCTTATAAGGACTAAGTTCTCTGAACACAGAATCAATATCAACTACAGGAAGATTATACTTCCTTCCAATATCAGAAATAACATCGTTTATTTTTTCGGGAGCTCGAAATCTTAGTGCGTCATATTCTTTTGCAAGAAGAAAAAGATTTTGTGCTTCGGAAATATTTCCTTTATTCAATTCATCATTGGCTCTCTGAAAAACTTCATCTGCTGGTGGATATTTATCAGTCTTTAATGATACAAATGGTTTCTGATCACGAAGATTGCAAGTCAGCTTTCCAATTATCACAGGAACATTTTTCTCGCGAATCATTTCAATCATATCAATAAGATTTCCTTCAAACTGTTCTATTCCTTTCTTGTAATCATCTGATTCATAAGCAATGAGTGAATTACCAATCATTTGTGACATCAGTGTTTCGTTGCTTGCTTCAGTAGTTTCACCTGCTTTATTAAATAATCCCCAAACCCAACTGATTGCATCACGAAGAAGCTGAGTAATTTTAAAGTTGTAAAGCCACAGATAAAGATTAACAAGTTTTCGCGAGCTTCCGATTGAAACTGTTGAAGCAACACCGAGCGCACCATAGTATTCATTATGTCCAGCGTAGATAAGAATCAAGTCGGGCTTTTGTTCTAAAACAGCAGGAATAAAATCACGAAGTGTGTAAGAGTTAATTGCAGATATTCCAAGATTAATTACTTCTATATTATTATTCGGATAAAGCAACTCGAGCTTTCGTTTTAGTTGGCGAGGGAATGATGCATTCGGTACATAAGGCCAGCCGGCAGTTGAACTTCCACCGAGCACAAAAACCCTGAAGGCATTTTCTTTTTTATCTTTATCAAATCCATCTGGTAATGCAGAGGGAACTGAGCGAGTTCCGTAAAAATATTTATAAGGAATTTCGGGATTCAAAAAAAGTTTATCGGGATGATAATCTGTTACTACCTTAAATACAGTGAAATCGTGTCCGTAATTAAATGCTCTAAGTCCAATTTCAAGTAATACAAAAAACAAAATCGGAATTAGTAATAGAACTAAATAAAACCATTTTGGTGGGTTTTTGGATGGTGTCTGAGAATTTGAATTATTTTGTTTTTGTGGTTTTTGTTTTTTCATTTTTGTTTTTAATTATATTATTCAAATTAATTAATGCAATGGAACTAATGTCACATTTCGACATCCGTCAACTGACGGATCAATGTGACAAACGCAATTGTCATCCTTAGCCTGTCGAAGGATGACTTTCTCTCATCTTTCCCCATTGTCACACTTCGATGAACTCAGTGTGACAAGCATAACTGTCATCCTTAGCCTGTCGAAGGATGATTTTCTCTCATCTTTCCCCATTGTCACACTTCGATGAACTCAGTGTGACAGATATATTCTGACATCCTGAGCCTGTCGAAGGATGACTTTCTCTCATCTTTCCCCATTGTCACACTTCGATGAACTCAGTGTGACAAGCATAACTG
>JAIMAZ010000124.1 GCA_023511695.1 Ignavibacterium sp. | reverse complement strand
ATTAAATGTTGCACTTATGTTGCCGCCAAAACCATTGCCAAAAATTGGATTTGTATTTTCATTGAAGAACGCAATCTGACCTTTAATTTTTACTGCTGATAAATTTACATTGAGATTAATTGTATCGACATAAACTGAATTTAAGTTAGGTACAAAAATGCCGTTATTGTTCTTTGATACTGAACCCACAACAGATAAAGCACTGCTCCCCGCGAACTTTTCGTTCAGATTTACTTCTACCTTGAATGATAAAGAACCCCTTAAAACTTCGTTACCTTGTGCGGTGAGTTTTTCATACTTAATATTTTTAATTGTGATTGGAATATTTGCAATTGATTTCTGCGGACTTGCAAAACTCCATTGACCAGCATTGATTTGTAATTTTCCGGCTTGCTGTGAACGGCTTTCATCGTAATCAAGTTTTAAATTCTGAAAACTGGTTTGAATATTCACGCGCTTAATATTTAATAAATCCAGATTTGCAATATTGAATTGTCCATTGAGATTTACTAAGAACTTTGGATTACTGCTAAGCCACATATCAAATGTGGAAGTGTTATTCAGGGTAAGTGAAGCATTTCCAAATAATTTCGCCTGAATTGGATTTTGTGGCTGCAAACTAACCTGCAGCGAGTTCGTGTTCATCAAATTAATTTTATAAAGCAGGGCATTCTGAGTATTTGTCTCAGAAATTGGAAGTACTATTTTACCTCGTACATAAGCTTCTGAAACAGAGCTGCAGAGCAAAATTAATTTTACTGAATCAACACTGGCAGACATTGAAGAAATTTTACCATTTGGAAAAGTTAAAAGATTATTTGCAGAAATTGTTCCGGTAATTCCTTGTTTATTTATTATGAGATTGTTAAGTGAAATCTCGAGTGGTTGATTTGTAATACTCGTAAAATTATTTGGTAGAAATATCTTTCCATTCTTCAGAAAGAATCCTTTGAAGTCAGGACCTTGAGTTGCATTTGATGGATAGTTTGCCGGGAAAACAAGTGAATCGGGATTCATAGTAATTGAATTATCAAACCACATTTTTGATACTTCCATCTCAACTCCTGAAGTTCCGGCTATTGAGCATCTGTTCAACGATGTTTGAACAATCAGATCATCCCAATATTCAATCGTTGTAACAACACTTGATTTAACTTTTTGGCCGTTATCAGGAACTGGTTTCAACCAGCTTCTTGGAAACAAAAAATCAAGATCAATGTTTAGTGTGTTAAATCCTGTGCAATCCCAATTAATAAATGTTCCTTTTGGCTGCCCTGCAACCTGTTTTCCACCGCTTGGCTTCTTTTTAATAACAATTTCGTAAGTATCACCGTTGGGTATATTGCCGGTTATAGTTACATCCTCAATTAAAGCAAGCTCGCCAGCAGATGTTGAAGGTCCTTGTGGTGAGAAAGCAATATCAGATGCTTTAAATGCAAGAGTATCATCATCTACAGGAAAAATAGCAAGGCAATTTAATTTTGCTGTGGTTGGTTCAAACTTCATTTCAGAAATTGCAATCGTATATCCTTTAATGTTGTTAAATCCGAGTGGAAGTTTTAGCGGAGTATTGGTATAATCCTGAACCATCTGATTAAGATCAAAATCTTTAACAAGTTTATTTACTACAGGCCAACCTGTAAAAGCATTATGTAGCCAGTTATCTAACCTCTTGACTTGTTCAACTGTCCAGTTGAAATTTCCAGCAGCATTGATACCCCATTGATAAGGCCATTGTTCTGGAGTTTGATCCTTTTCAGTAAATACATTACCATTATACATAACTGTGTCAGAATTTATTTTTATTTTGTCAAACTCGACTGCGATAGGAGTTTTTAACCAAGGAACAACTATTGAACCTTTGCCACTTAAACTGTCACTACTGCCGCTTGCCTGAAGCACTTTCATTTTGAAGTGGCCAACTTTAATATACTTGTTTACATAATCCGCAGCTTGTTTATTGTCAGGATTATTATTTGTTATTTGAAGATTAGGAAGGCTACTGCCACAGGGATTAGTTCCACCTTGTTTTAGAGTATTACCAGAAGAATTGCTTGTCGAATCTCCGCCGGCAAATTTCAAATTACTTTTGCTTATTGTGAATGTCCGGATTTCACTTGCCGTTTCTTCAGGATTATCTTTTAAATAAACCTGCCAGGCATAAGTTTTTTCTTCGTTAAATTTTCTTTCATTTGAGGGATATTGATAGTTCGGAATTCTTATACCATCCTTCTGAAAGAAAGGTCGGTTGTCACGCATCGCAACAAGCGGACTTTGGTTTCCGATAAGCTCGACAATTTTTATCGAATATTGCGTAGCTGTTGGAAGTGGTACCCAACTGAAAACAATTTCGCCTTCGCTTATTACAGCATTATCTTCTGGTGAAATAAGAGTTATGTTACTTAGTTGTCTGACAGAATGATAAATACAATTTTCTTGTCCGATAACTTCGTCAAACTCATTATATACAGTAATACAAATTGTGTAATCACCATCAGGTGCACCACCGGTTCTTAATAGAATTTCTTTATATCGATTATTGTAATAGTTAACATCTGCATTTGGAAAATCTTTTTGCGTATAAGTATTATTTCCGGGTTTAATCGTAAACACTTGTGTTCTGGCTTCTATTATCAAACCATCTCTGTCTTCTGAAAGAGTTCCGATAATGTAACCTTTTATTTCTTTTCTTGTTGTATTATTCAAATCAATTGACCAAAGGTCTGAAATTCCAAAACGGTTTGGTGGTGGCTGTTTTAATCTTGATATAACTTGATTTTGTGAATGAAGATTAGTTGTAACAAGTAATAAAACAAAATAGAGTAATAATTTTTTCATAATTATGTCTCTTCTATAAAATTAAAATTTTAATCTTATAGTTGTTCTTGCAAGAATTTCATCATAATCATTTGTGCTGAAAAGTTTATCTGAGTAATTATTTTTTTCAATTCTCAGATCAGCGCTAATGTTTTCAGAAAAATCATAGGTTGAATTAAGATAAAATCCTACACGATTGCTTTTATCTTTTTCAACTGAATAAGAAACACCCAAAATATTATTCCACTTTTCAAAGAAAGTATATCCAACATTTCCATCCAGGTTTGTAATTGTGCTTGACATTCCAACATAATCCATGAAATTCATTCCAAAGCCAGCACCAATAACCAGTGGTGATCTGAATGAAAGATTTTCAGATAATGAAAAGCTGTTCAATGTATATCCACTTGAACTATCGAGTGATTTTGATTTATTGAACATATAGAAAAGATTTGAATTCAAATTCATATCACTGTTTATTTTGAAATTGTATCCGGTATTTGCCGTAAATAAATAATTTTTAAAATCAATTTTCTTTGATGGATCGTTCGAATCATTTGACAGAAAGTTCGGATTGTATCCTAATGTCAGATAAGGATAATTTTTGAATCTAAATCCTAATTGGATACCCGGAGCCAGGGTAGTTGTTGTGAATAATTTCGAATTGATAAGATTATCACGATAATATTTCATTGATGCTGTAACAGAAATCTGTCTTTGCAAAAATCTCTGATCAACTTTACCTTCAACTTCAAATCTGTCATTTCTCAATGTCGGATTACCGTGTGTTTTGTAGCCCGGACCTATCATTCTGACGCCGGCAGTAACCTTTGTATTAGACTCAATATTATTAAAACTACTTTTAATTGAATATGCATAATCAACCTGACTTGAAACTTTCGGCTGAAAGATATTTCTGACAAACTGCGGAATGTCTTCATTTACCAAATCAGGGTCACGATTATCTCTGGTTAACATTGCACCTGAAATTTCGCCCTCGAAAGACAATTTATCCTCAAACAGATTCAATCTCGAATCAATACCAAAAACATAGTTTGTATTTGGTGTCAAAATTCTGTTGATTGAATCAACTACAATTGAATTCGATTTATCTTTAGAATAAATGCCGGTGAAGAAAAGATGTGAATCATCTTTTTTACCGACACCAATTCTACCTGCATACAAATCCCTTCTGAATGCAACATTATTTATTGGCTTCTGATTTTGTTGTAATGCAGTTGCCAAATAGAACCATCCGGGATTAAATTCAAAACTTAAACCGGATACTGGTGCTCCTTGCATTGTGAATGGTGTGTATGATGGATAATTTGTTCCAATCCCAAATGAATTAAAGTAAGAGAAAAATTTCATCAGGCCAGGCACACTTTCTTCGCCTTCCGCTTCGATTTGATTTTCAATCACCGATTTAGCAGCATCTACACTGTAGAAGAAAGAAGCAGAATTTATATTTTGTCTGCCTGATGAATTTTCAGACGAAAGAAGTAAATTCAATCCAAACGGAATTCCGTAAAGACTTACTGATGGAGTTAATCTAACATATCCATAAGATGGCTTTCTGTCTGAACCACTTCCTTTTCTGTTTGCTGTTTCACCGAATAATTCTCCTTCAAATGCAAAGCTAACTGCTTTGGTTTCCGAATTACCAAGTAAACTTCCCAGCAAGTTAGGAATGCTAAATAAACTATTCCCGCTCAAATAGTTTTGGCTTTTATAACTTAATGAGTTTGCTAAAAAATTACTTGAAGTTGATACCCTCAAACCTTCAGGTAGAGATTCAATAGTTGTATTTGATGCTCTTATGATATTTAACATACTTCTTTTCCCATCATTAAGGGACCTCTGTCTTTGATTATTCGGTTTAAAAGCGAAAGTATAAATTTCACTTGAAGCTAATAATGAACCCTCTGAATAGGCTTCAACTTGCCAGGCATAAATTCTATCCGGATTAAACTCTCTTGCCGCAACAGGATAAACAAAACTCGTGCTTAATATTCCTGATGCAGAAAAGAAAAATGGATTTGATTGCATTGCATCATAAGCCGATTGATTCTCATACATCTCAACAATTTTTATTCTGTATGAAATTAAAGCGTTCTGAGGAACAGGAGTTGGAGGTAACCAACTGAAAACCATTGAACTGTTTGCAAATCTTTTATTTGGATTAACTGAGCCGGATGTTGCAATTACCATTCCTCGCCAGATATCTTTCTTTTCAATCCCTCTTAAATTTTGTCCTGCATTTATGGTTGAATCATCTTCATTATCATAGTTCATTAAAATTGCCTGATCCTCAGGATACATTAAAGTTACCTGGGAAAGATTCAAAACATCCTGAGTTACGCAAGAGACTCCCAACACAGTATTAGCATTTGCATCAATTACTTCAACACAAATTTCATACGAACCATTTGGAAGCGCTGAAAGTCGGTTTATAACGGATTGGTAATTACTGTTCTTTTCATTTATTGTAATTGTACCAACATCTGCAGCACGAATTTTTTTACTTCCTATTGGTAATATGAATTTAGAAGTGCTTACATCAACTATTAATCCTGTAGTTAATTCAATTGCAGTTCCGTGAAGATAAACTTGTCTGTCCTTATCAGTGTTAACAACTACTAAATTCCACATATCTTCAATTCTCATTTGGTAAGGCGGTGGAGCTTGTAGTTGTACCGTTACTCCCTGAGCAAAATATGTATCTGATAATAATAGAACCATTAACAATGAATAAATTATTATTGTTGATTTTTCTAAATTTTTAAATTGTAGCAAGTATTTATTCATTAACACTAACTCCTTTTATTGGTTTTTATAATTTATTTCATCAGATTAGTAAGGATTGATAGTAAGAAAAGTAATTTTGATAAATTTTCTGTAAAGAAAATCTAAATGATATATAGAAGTGTTTAATATATCTTCCAATTTTGATTTATGTTAAGTAAAATTCACAATCGGATTAACTGATGCAAAATTAAAAAAAATATTTTTTATCTGTCAATAATCTCCAAAACTTAAGGTGTCCAGAATTCTTTAATAGATTTGATGAATCCATCCTTTACTTCAATAAGGAAAATCATATAATCTTCGAGGTGGGATTTTAATTTTTCTACTGAGACATTATTTTGCTTGGTAACCTGATATGAAGTTGACTCATCCGAGATTGTAATTTCAATGTTACAATTTTTCGCGAGCGGTAATTCCTCAGTCTCAGCCGTTTCATTCAAAACAAAATAATCATTCGGAACAAACCAGTTGGTATCCCCGGAATTATTTATTTCAAATTCAGCTTTACCAAATTGTTTGGCTATCATTACGGCTGAGTCACCGGTAAAAACCTGAATCTTATCAAACTGAACAAACGGAATTGAATTCTTTTCATAAATTCTGTTGACATAACAATAAAAGGAATCAGTCCGTGCGTTCTTAGTTTCTTTTTCATTCTTGCCTGAACAACTGAGAAGAAGTGTGAAGAGCAAAATTATTATTAAACTCTTTTTATACATTGAATGATGCCGGGAAGTTTTCAATTAACCATTTAAAATTATTTAATATTCGTTTGAGAAGGAATAATGAAAATCAAAGCTACTTTTAATTTACTTTCATCATTGTAATCCATTCAGTAAAATTGCAAAACAAATTTTAGGAATTGAGATTAATTTGGAATATAAAAACAACATACTCGAACAGATAGGTAATACACCTTTAATAAAACTTAATAAGATCAACAAAGGTCTTAAGCCAAAAATATTCGCTAAACTTGAATCAGCAAATCCTGGCGGAAGTGTTAAAGATAGAATAGGCCTTGCAATGATTGAAGATGCAGAGAAAAGAGGTGAACTAAAACCTGGAGGAACTATTATAGAAGCTACAAGCGGAAATACCGGAATCGGACTTGCTCTTACTGCGGCAGTAAAAGGTTATAAATGTATTTTCGTGGTTACCGATAAAGTTAGTCAGGAAAAAATTAATTATTTGAAAGCACTTGGAGCTGAAGTTGTTGTAGTATCCAGATTCGTTGATCCTGATGCGCCTGACTACTATGTTAATGTTGCAAAGAGATTGCATAAAGAAATTCCAAATTCTTTTTTTGCATATCAATATTCTAATCCTTCCAATCCTGAAATGCATTATCGGACTACTGGTCCCGAGATATGGCGTCAAACAGATGGAAAAATAACTCACTTTGTTTCAAGTATCGGAACAGGTGGAACTATAAGCGGTACGGGAAGATTTCTGAAAGAAAAAAATCCAGATATTCAGGTAATCGCTGCTGATCCTCTCGGTTCAATTTTTAAGCACTATAAAGAAACCGGCGAACTTATAAAAGGCACTCCTTACCTTGTTGAAGGAATTGGTCAGGATTGTTTACCTGCTAATGTTCATTTCCAGTACATTGATAAAATTTATAACATAAGTGATAAAGAATCTTTTGCGGCGGCAAGAAGATTAACTCTTGAAGAAGGAATTTTTTGCGGTGGTAGTACAGGAACAATTGTTCATGTCGCTTTGGAAATTGCAAAAGATCTGACAGAGAAGGATCTAATCGTTTTTATTGTATGTGATACCGGCGAAAGATATTTATCAAAGATGCATAATGAAGAATGGCTTAGACAAAATCGGATGCTTGAACCTGAAATAAGAATTCTCCGTGATCTTTCAGATATTAAAAAGCAAAAAGGTTATGAGGAAATAGTATCAGTCAAGGAAACTGATTCAGTTAAAGATGCCCTTGAACTAATAAGTAAAACCGGTTATTCGAATATTCCGGTGCTTAAAGGAAGACAATCGGTTGGAACTATCAAAGAGAGCAAATTGCTTCTTAAATTAGTTGAAGATCCTACACTTTATAATGCAACAGTAAAAAGTGTTATGGAAGAATCATTACCTATTCTTGATGCAAAGACTGAAATTTCGGAAGTGAAAAATGTTCTTAAAGAACATTCAGCTATTTTAGTAAGTGATTTTGGACTTATCACAGATATAATTACTAGATATGATTTAATTAATTTGGATAAATAAATTATTTCGAGTAAAGCGAAACAATCTTTATAAGTTTTAAGATTTATTCGACTGGCTATAACAGACTCGTAATAAGATTTTTCAAGAAAGGAATAACATATGGGCTTTTCAACAGACGCAATTCACGCTGGTCAGATCCCTGATCC
>JAIMAZ010000123.1 GCA_023511695.1 Ignavibacterium sp. | reverse complement strand
AACCAGATGAATAAATAAAATATTTACTATAAAAATCCGATAATGGACTATTATTTTCTTCTGCAATAACGATAAGACCGGGAAAATTGCTGCAAGTAAAAAAAGTATTGTTTTAACTAAATCTATGTCCAAACTGAAAACCACCTGAATTATAAAGTAAAGTTAGCTATTGTTTTAGTATTTTTAAGTGTACGAAAATAATAAAATCAGAAGCATCTTACAGATTAACAGAAAACGAAATTATGAATATTGATTTACTGAACTCAAATGAAATTTTTGAGTTCCTTGCCGAAAATGCCAACGACCTGATTTACATTTACAGATTTGTTCCTGAACCAAAATTTGAATATGTAAGTCCATCATCAACCAGAATTACAGGTTATACTCCTGAAGAGCATTATGCTGATCCTCAACTTGGAATGAAACTCGTTCATCCAGATGATTTACCAATACTTCAGCAATTTTTAGAGAAAAAGATTATAACTGATCCAATTGTGCTCAGATGGAAAAAGAAAGATGGAACAATTATCTGGACTGAACAAATCAATACACCAATTTATGATGATCGGGGAAATCTTATTGCTCTTCAGGGAATTGCCAGAGATATAACAAACCGCAAAATTGCTGAACAACAGTTAATTCAGAGTGAATCGGTTTATAAGTATTTATTCGAACACAATCCTCTTCCGATGTGGGTTTATGATCTTAGCACTTTGAAATTTTTAGCTGTGAACAATGCTGCCATTAAAAAGTATGGATATAGCAGAGATGAATTTCTTTCAATGACTATTAAAGATATAAGACCTGAAGAAGAAATTCCTGCCTTGATGAAAAACATTGCTGAATCAAAAGATGATCTTCAGAAATCCAAACCGTGGAAACACAAACTGAAAGATGGAAGAATAATTTTTACAGAAATTTCTTCTCACGGCTTAAATTATAATGGATACGATGCAAGACTTGTTCTAGCAAATGATATAACGGAGCAAATTCTTGCAGAAGAAAAAATTAACAGATTAACCAGAGTTTACGCCGTTCTTAGTGAAATCAATCAAACCATAGTAAGGATTCGTGATAAAAGAAAATTGTTTAACGAGATATGCAGAATTGCAGTTGAATTCGGCAAATTTAAGCTCGTTTGGTTAGGCGAATTGAATGAAAATACTTTGCTGGTTAAACCAGTTGCTGCTAAAGGAATAAGTGAAGAATATCTTGACAATCTTCATATAAGTCTAACTGATCCAATATACAGTGATAATCAAACAGCTCTTGCATTACGCCAAAGTAAATATATGGTTGTAAACGACTTTCTGAATGATAGCAGAACTAAACTGTGGCATAAACTTGCTAAAGAATACGAAATAAATTCTTCCGCTGTTTTTCCAATTACTGTATTCGGAAAAACAATTTATGTGTTAAACTTTTATGCTGAGTCTAAAAACTTTTTTGATGAAGCAGAAATTAAACTTTTAGATGAATTATCAATTGATATTACTTTTTCTCTTGAGTTTATGGAAACTGAAGCCGAAAGAGAAAAAATAAGAGCCGACCTTGAATATCAATCCAATCTTTTATCAAATGTTAATGATGCTGTAATTGCAACCGATAGAAATCTTAGAATTACTTACTGGAACGAAGCCGCTGAACAGATTTATGGAATCTCAAGAAATGAAGCAATTGGTAAATCAACAAGAGATGTTCTGCACACTCAATACATTGGACTTACACGGGATGAAATACTGAAAAAGCTTTCACTTGAAGGCAAGTATTCAACTAAAGTTATTCAGTATCATAAATCCGGCAAAAAGCTTTTCATTGATGCAAAAGGATTTGCTGTTAAAGATAAATCAGGCAAAATAATCGGATATGCAAGCATCAATCGTGATATAACTGCAGACTATGAAAAAGAAATTCTGATTCGTGAAAGCGAAGAGAAATTCAGAGCATTGGCAGAATCTACTCCTGCTGCTATTTTTATTTATCAGGGAGAATATTTCAAGTATCTTAATCCTGCTGCCGAAAATTTAACCGGATATAAACTGGATGAAATTTACGGGATGAAATTTTTTGAACTTGTTCATCCTGATTACAGAGAATTACTTAAAGAAAGAGGGCTCAGAAGACAACTGGGTGAAGAAATTGAAAACAGATATGTATTCAAAATACTTCGTAAAGATGGAGAAGAACGCTGGGTTGATTTTGGTGCTGAAATTATTGAGTATGAAGGAAAACCTGCAGGCATTGGAACCGCTTACGATATTACTGACAGAATCAAATTTGAAGAATCATTGAAAGAAAGTGAAGAGAAGTATCGTTTACTCATAGAAAATCAGACTGACCTTGTAGTTAAAGTTGATCTCGAAGGAAGATTTTTGTTTGTGAGCGAATCTTACTGCAAAACTTTTGGTAAAACTCAGGAAGAATTACTTGGAAATAAATTTCTTCCACTCGTTCATCCGGATGACAGAGAGAGCACAGTTAAAGAAATGGAAAAACTTTATTCACATCCTTATTCCTGTTACATAGAACAACGAGCTTTAACCGCTAAAGGTTGGAGATGGTTCAGCTGGGTTGATACAATGGTATTTGATGAATCCGGAAAAATGACTTCAATCATCGGCGTTGGTCGTGATATTACGGAAAAGAAAGAGGCCGAGCTTGCACTTAAACAAAGTCAGGAAGAACTAAAACGCTCCGAAGAAATGCTCAGGTCACTTACAAGAAAACTTCAAGATATCCGTGAACAGGAAAGAAGCAAGATTGCAATGGAACTTCACGATGAACTTGGTCAGGTACTTACGGCAATAAAGATTGATTTGAATTCACTTATTAAAAAACCTCCGTACAAAAAAGATATTCCTCAAAAGATTGCACCATTAATTTCTTTGGTTGAAGATACAATTAATTCCGTAAGAAAAATTTCATCCGAGTTAAGACCAGTAATAATTGATCGGCTTGGACTTATTCCTGCTATTGAATGGCAGATTGATGAAGTTAAAAAAAGATTAGATATAAAATTCCAAACAAATTTTCCTGAGGAAATAACCGGATTGGATAAGCAGATAGAGATCACAATCTTTCGTACTTTTCAGGAAATGATGACAAATATTGCGCGACATTCAAAAGCCACAGAAGTTTTAGTGAGTGTAAGAAAGGATGAAGAAAAATTTATGATGATTGTTAAAGATAATGGCGTCGGCTTTTCATCTGATAAAATTTCTTCAACTAAAGGTCTTGGATTAATGGGTATGAAAGAAAGAGTTAAATCTGTTGGCGGTGTTATGGAAATAAACAGTATATTAAATTACGGCACCGAAATAAAAATTTTTATTCCATTGAAATAAAATTTAACGGAGATAAAAATTGAAAATTCAGAAAAAGTTCAGCGTACTTATTGCTGATGATCATAAAATTGTAAGACACGGTCTTAAAAAAATTCTTGAAGATGAATTTTCAGAAGTAACTATTGGTGAAGCTTCACGTGATACAGAAATTGCAGAGCAATTGGAAAAATCAAAATGGGATTTAGTTATTCTTGATATTAGTATGCCTGGCAAAAGCGGACTTGAAGTTCTGAAAGATATTAAAGCGACTCATCCCAAAATGCCAGTGTTGATTCTCAGTATGTATCCAGAAGAACAATTCGCATTGCGGGTTATGAAATCAGGTGCTTCAGGATACATCAGAAAAGACAGCGCACCGGAAGAACTTGTTGATGCAGTTAAAGAAATTCTTGAAGGCAGAAAATATATGTCGCCAACTGTGGCGGATATTCTTTCTGATTCTGTGAAGAAAGATGGTAAAGTGGAATTAAGTGAAGTTCTTTCCGACAGAGAATATGAAATATTTATGCTGATTGCACAAGGAAAAACTGTTTCTGAAATTGCTGAGATTTTATCCTTAAGTGTAAAAACTGTAAGCACTCACCGAACCCACATACTTGAAAAAACAAAATTGAAGAACAATGCAGATATTGTAATGTATGCGGTAAGAAATAAACTTCTTCAATAATTTTAATCACTAGCTACTTCCTGAAGTAAAACTTAATTTCCTTCAACAGTTCATTTCTTTGAATTGGCTTTGGAATAAAACCGTCAAATCCTTCTTGCAGAAATTTATTTTTATCTTCATCGAATGTAAACGCTGTAAGAGCAACAATCGGAATGCAACGATATTCATCACGGAAGCGCATTTTTTTCATCACTTCAATTCCACTTTCTCCGTCTTTCAGACTAATGTCCATCAGAATAAGATCATATAAATATTTTTCACTTAGTTCAAATGCCTGCTGTGAATCGAGCGCAATATCAGTGTTCACAACATTTTTAAGATAAATCTTGAGTACTTCCGCATTCAGTGGATTATCTTCAACTATCAGAATTCTTTTACCTTCAAGTAAATCATTTCCATTCCCATTTGATCTATGAGATAATTTTTTGTCAGTTAATTCAAAAGGAATATGAACGGAGAATCTGGAACCAATTCCTTTTTCACTCTCGACTAATATTTTGCCTTTAAGCAATTCAATCATTTTCTTGGTAATAGTTAATCCTAATCCTGTACCCTGATATGATCTTGAAAGTCCTTCGCTGCCTTGTCTGAATGCTTCGAAAATTGTATTAAGTTTTTCGGGTTCTATTCCAATTCCTGTATCAGAAACATCAACAACCAGCCAGTTCTCTTCTTCATTTTTATTGAACCGAACACTTAGTGTTACACTTCCCTGCTGTGTGTATTTAAATGCATTATCGAGCAATTGATATAAAATTTTCTTCAGAAGAAATTCATCAGATTTAAATACCACATCCTGGTCAGGTTCAACTACTTCAAACAAAAGATTTTTCTCTTTCGCAACAGAAGAAAACTTATGCTGAACAGTTTTAAGTAATTCTAAAATGCTTACTTCACTGAATTGTAATTTTCTTGAATCAGATTGTAAATCAGAAAGTTCAATTATTGAATCAAGAGTGTTCAGAAGACGATTACTTGCAAGCAATATTTTATCAGACAATTCATCAATTACTTCTTTCGAAGTTTCTTCTTTCAGAATCTGAGTAAAACCAAGAATTGCATTTAGCGGTGTTCTTATTTCGTGATTAATATTTCCCAAAAGATAATTTTTAAAGTTTATACTTTCCTTACTTTTATTATAGGCATTCTGAAGTTCAAGCTCTAAAAGTTTCCTTTCAGTAATGTCCTCAGCAATTCCGAATATTTGCTTTGTCATTCCGGAAGAATCTGTAATGACTTTTGTTTTTACACTTATCCAGCGAATAGTATCATCGGGCTTTGTAATTCTGAATTCAATCTGAATGATAGGATTTTTTGTTCTCACATATTCACGAATAAGATGAAATATTTTTTTTCTATCCTCAGGAAAAACTGAATCAAACCATATTTTCTGATTTGCTAAAGCAATTTCTCTATTTACTCCCCAGATTTTATTAAATCCTTCACTTAAATAAGTAAGCTTTGGTTTTGGATTACTGAAATCAATTGTAAAGAAAACTACATCCAAACTGCCGGCAATTTGTTTCAACTGAAATTCCTTTTCTTTCAATTCCTGTTGTGCGCTTACAGCTTCAGTTACATCTCTAATTGTTTCAATTACTTTTTCTACTTCACCATTTTCATTTATAAAAGGAGAAAATAAAATATCCACATACTTTAATCTGCCATTATTTGTAATGTTTTTGTGTCTTACTTGCTTTGATTTTCCAGTTGCCAACACTTCCTGCAAAGGACATTCTTCACCATAAAAATTACACGGCTTATCAAATCCGTGTGAAACAGAATAACATTTAGCACCGAGAACTTCTTCTGTTTTTTTATCAGCAAATTTTAATCTGCTGTTATTAACATCTACAATATTATAATTCTTATCAATTACGATAATATCTTCATACATACAATGCAATAAAGTTTTGAGATATTTTTCTTTATCAAGATTTACTGAAGAGGAAGTTTTTTGTATTGGGTTCTGTGAAATAATTTTGTGGAGTTTTATTCCAATATCAGACGCTAATTCTTTAATCAGATGCTGAGTATCATCCGAGATGTTATGAATATTTTTTATAAGTAAATTCAAATGGCCGAATAAAATATCATTATGCTGGATTGAAGCTGAAAGAATTGCCGCAGAACTTTTTTCTTCGAAATATTTATTTATAACATTAACACATCTATCGTTTTTATGTGAATTGATTATATGCAAACCGCCATTGAGTCTTGCATTTTTTAGATTATTACATTCAGAAAAATGCAGAGCAATAAGGTGACAATCCGGATTCTTAAAAAGATTTCCTTTTGAGTAACAGATTGTTTTATTCTTAAGAAATGAGCCGGAAGAATCAACCCAAACGAAAACAAACTCTTCTTCGTTTGAAAGTAATTTGCAAACTGAATCAATAAGCTGACAAGGATCATCAGCGTTGCTGAGCAGTCGGTATAATCTCTGAATAACGGTTGCAAAACAATATTGATTCATAATTAAAATTTGTTGTTGAATTGTATTTAATTAGTTCCACTTCTGTGCCACATCTTATTTTTATTAAACCATAAAAATCTGTTGAGCATTTCTACATAAAACATAAATTCATTTCTAAAAACTTGATTGAATAAAAGTTTTATTTTCTGATGATGGAAAATTTTTCTGAATTGTAAAATTTTTTTGCAGTTGAAAGCGTTACATTCAGGAGTGGAAAAGCGGTAGAGTAAAATAAAACGAAGTACCTTCGCCTACTTTGCTTTCAACCCAAATTTTTCCACCGTGCTTTTTAATAAAATCACGACAAAGAATTATTCCTAATCCCGAACCTTTTTCGTTTTGAGTTCCGGGAGTTGTGAAGCTTTTATCAAGCTCAAAAAGATTCTTTAAATTCTCTTCATCAATGCCAACACCATTATCTTTAACCGCAACAACAATCTCATTGCCTTTAATTTCAGATGATATTTCTATTCTTCCGCCCACTTTTGTAAACTTAATTGCATTTGAAGTTAGATTGTTCAGAACTGAATAAATCATATTCTCATCGGCAAGAGCTATGTGATTTTCTTCTGTGGAATTTATCAGCTCTATTTCCTTGTGCTGTGCATTTGATTTAAGAAGCTGGAAAATGTTGTTCACCAAAGAATGAATCTTTACATCAGCAGGATTATATTGAATTTTTCCTGTCTGAAGTCTTGACCATTCAAGAAGATTTGAAAGAAGTTTAATTGTCTGTCTTGATATATCAACAATATTTGAAGCATATTCTTTTATTTCTGAAGTCTCAAGTTCATCAATATCTTCTGATAAAATTTCTGCATAACCAATCAAACCAATTAAAGGTGTTCTAAGATCGTGAGCAATAATTGAAAAGAATTTATCCTTGGATGCGTTTGCTTGTCTTAAATCTTCAGTTACTTTTCTCAATTGTGCTTCAGCTTCTTTTTGCAAAGTAACATCACGCAGAAGCATAAGAGCTTCATTCTCGTGGTTTACAACAATTCTTGCTTCATAAAAAATTTCTTTATCGTCTGCCGTAACTGAAAATTCAACAGAAGTAAGCTGATTCATATTAAGTGTTGTGCTAATTGCTTCAGTTATTTTTTCAGCAACTGATTTAGGAAATACAGAACTGATTTTTTTGCCGATTAACAGTGCAGGATGCTTGAAGAAACTTGAGTGTGAATTGAATTTACAATCTAATAATACATATTCTGAAGAAACAATAAATAAAATATCCGGCAAAGCTTTAAGTATCTGATAATCTCTCGTCTGACAATTTTTAATAAGTTGTTCAACAATCTTTTTATCAGTCTGGTCTTCTATAATGCAATCAAAATATTCCGGAACAGAAGAACCATTATAAACCGGCTGAATAAATTCCTTAAAGAAAACTACTTTGCCGTTTTTATTTATCCATTCAGATTCGATGAAATCACTTTTAAATTCCTGATCAATGTGCTTCAAATATTTTTTAGGATTAAAATTGTTTCGAAACAACTGATTAAGATTGTATGTGTCAATTAACTCTGTGAAAGATTCAAGATTCAGGAATCGAAGTAAAGTATTGTTTGCATAAACAGGAGTTCCT
>JAIMAZ010000122.1 GCA_023511695.1 Ignavibacterium sp. | reverse complement strand
GACCTCTCATCTTTGATTGAAAGGATTTCCAACGAACAAGTTAAATTCCTTCATATTAATCTTCCTTCGTTTAACATTTTCAAAAAGTATTTTGACGACGAAGAATATTTTTATCAGACATTCGTAGAAGGAATTTATTTTGGTAATTATTCATTCGATAAATATAAAAGCGGAAAGAAATCTGCTAAACCTCTCGAAGTATTTTTCTATTCAGAGAATGAAAAGAAAATTAAGAACGCAATCAATTCAGCAAACATTGTGATGAATGCTGTTTATTTTGTAAGAGATTTACAAAATGAACCATCAAATGAATTAACTCCGGAACTGCTTGCAAAACGAATTTCAGCAGAAGCAAAAAAATATGGAATCAAGGCAAACGTCTTTGATGAGCGTGAAATAGCTAAAAGAAAAATGGGTGGATTGATTGCGGTTGGTAAAGGCAGTGTTAATAAACCAAGATTTATTATACTTGAATTTAAGCCGGCAGTAAAAGCAGAGAAAAATAAAAAGTCCAAAGTCAAAAAAATTGTATTGGTTGGAAAAGGAATGACTTTCGATACAGGCGGAATTTCTTTAAAACCTGCTAAGTCAATGGGTGAAATGAAAAACGATATGGCTGGGGCTTCAGTTGTTGCTGGGACGATAATCGCAGCCGCAAAGAATAAGCTTCCGGTTCACTTGATTGGTTTAATTCCAACTGCTGAGAACATGCCTTCGGGTGAAGCATTCAAGCCGGGTGATATTGTGAAGACTGCTTCAGGAAAAACGATTGAAATTGATGATACCGATGCTGAGGGCAGAGTTATTCTTGCTGATGCACTTTATTTTGCTTCCCAGTTAAAGCCAAATCAGATTATAGATCTTGCTACTTTAACGGGGGCTTGCGTTGTGGCGCTCGGAGAATTTGTTGCTGGACTTTTCACAAAGAATGATGAGCTCGCAGATAATCTTTACAAAAGTGGAATGAAAACTTTTGATCGTATTTGGCGATTACCACTTTGGGATGATTACCACAAACTGAATGAAAGCTCCGTTGCCGATGTTAAAAATCTTGGCGGAAGATGGGGCGGTGCAATTTCTGCTGCAAAGTTTCTTGAGAATTTTGTTGATAAAAAAATTCCCTGGGCGCATCTGGATATTGCAGGACCTTCAATTCACAATGATTCAAGACATTACACAAAAAAATATATGACAGGATTTGGTGTAAGATTGCTTCTTGATTATCTGAAAAAAATCGGATAAGATTATTTAAGTCGTCCGTCTTTTATTTCAAATATTTTATCGGCAAGATTCATTAATTCAGGATTGTGCGTCACAATCACAAATGTTTTTTTATATTCATCGCGTAGTTTCAAAATCAATTGATGAATTGACTCGCTGTTTTTTGAATCAAGATTTCCTGTAGGTTCATCTGCAAAAACAATTTTAGGATTATTTACTAATGCACGTGCGACTGCCACACGCTGTTGTTCTCCTCCGGAAAGTTCAGATGGTTTGTGGTCTTTTCTATCAATCAATCCAACTAATTCAAGCAGTTCTTCTGCACCTTCAATTGCATCTTTAAGCTTAGCACCTGAAGCTAATTTTGGTATTGCAACATTCTCTGCAGCAGTGAACTCAGGCAGCAAATGATGAAACTGAAAAACAAATCCAATATTCTTATTTCTGAAATGAGCTAATCTCTCATCAGAAAATTTAAAAATGTTTTCCTGCTCGAAAAAAACTTCACCGCTGTCTGGTCTGTCTAATCCACTAAGAATATGAAGTAAAGTTGATTTGCCTGCACCTGAAGCTCCGACAATTACTGAAATTTTATTTTCTTCAATTGAAAGTGAAATGTCTTTCAATACTTCAAGTTTTAATTTTTTATTGCTTTGATAAGATTTAAATATATTTCTGGATTCAAGAATGATTTCCATTTTTATTCCCATTTAATTGATTCTAAAGCATCTACTTTTGCTGCTCTTCTGGCAGGGAAGAGAGCTGCTAAGAAAGTAAGCAACAACGAAGCAATTGATACAAAAAAGAAGTCTGATATTTTTAATTCAAGTGGCAGACTATCAATTTTATACATTGTTGGATCAAGTGGATAAATATTGTAATTAAGCTGAAGCCAGCAAATAAAGTATCCAAGTACAGCTCCAAACAAAGTTCCGAAAACTCCAATAAGAATTCCTTCATTTAAGAAAATTTTCAGAATCGAATTTTCAGTAACTCCGAATGATTTCATAATGCCGATATCTCTCTTTTTCTCTAGCACCGACATAGAAAGTGATCCAAGTATATTAAAGGAAGCCACAGCAATTATCAGTGAGAGCAAAATATAAGCTACCCATCTTTCAATCTGCATAACTGAATATAATTCTTTGTGAAAATCATACCACGAGTTTACTTCAGTTAAACTCTTATCTAAACGAGCAATTAATTCATCTTTCACTTTTTCTGATTTATTTCTATCCATCAATTTTAATTCGTATCCTTCAAAAGAATTTTTATATCCTAATAATTTCTGACCAATTGTTAAATCTGTGATTGCAAGAGATTCATCATATTCATTATTCTGCGATATAAAAACTCCCACCACAACAAATCGTTTTGAAACTGGCATTGAGCTTTGCATCAGAACTCCTTCAATATTAGCTGGAGAAACAATTGTAATCGTATCACCAGTTATTGCTTCGAGTTTGTCTGCAAGTTTAATTCCTATAAATATTCCATCAGCCAATTGATTTGACTTCGTATATTTACCTGAGTAAACAAGTTTATCAAAATCATAGAGCTGATTTATTTTATTTAACTCTATCGCTCTTAAATTTATTATCTCAGTCTTGCCACGGTTTAATGCGAGCACTTTTCCGGAAACATAAGGTGAATAAGCCTTTATCTCAGAAATATTTTTTAGTTCCCTTTGTATCTGTTTATGTAGTTCATCATTGGATTCTGTTTTAAAAACTAATCTTAGATGCGGATCAAGACTCATAAGATAAGAGGTAACAAGACTGCCGAATCCGTTAAATACCGAAAGCACCACAATCAATGCTGCAACACCAATTGTAATTCCTGCAATTGACAGAAACGAAATTATTGTAATAAAATTCAGTTTGTGTCTTGAGATTAAATATCTTTTCGCTATAAATTTTTCCAAGTCCATTAGTCAAACCTCAAAGCTGTTACAGGATTTATCTTCGAAGAAATGATACTTGGAATTATAGAAGCTAATAATGCTAATAATAAAGTAATTGCCGAGACAACCAGAAATATTTCGTAAGAAAAATCAAATGGGACTCTAGTCACAAAATAAACACTTGCAGGTACTTTAATTATATTAAACTTTGTTTGAATTTCCATTAAAATAATAGCTACAATATTTCCGGCTAAAGTTCCGATTAGTGCCAGATAAAATCCTTGTAGTAAAAATATTTGAACAATTTGTCTCTTTTTTGTTCCGAATGATTTTAAAACACCAACTTCGTGAGTGCGCTCAATTACCATAAGCAAAAGTGTTCCGACTATATTGAAAACTGCAACAATTATTATTAAACCAAGAATAATCGGAATAGGTTTTTTCTGTAAAGAAATCCAAGTGAAAATATTTTTATGCAGTTCAAAAACCGATCTGGCATAATAAGGATAGCGAAGTTGTTTTCTGATTAACAATGTAAGACTATCTGCTTTTGAAATATCATTTAGTTTAACATCAATGCCATTGTAAGAATCAGGCATAGAAAATAAATTTTGAGCCGATGATATATCTGTGAAAGCGATTGAAGCATCATATTCAGCAATACCACTTTCGAAAATTGCTGCAACTTTAAACTTCTCGATGTTTGGTAAATTATCAGGTGAAGGAATTTCATCATTCTTCAAAGCAAATAATGTCACATTATCACCAACTTTCAGCAATAACTTCTGAGCTAAGGTTTTTCCTAAAATCAATTTATTGCTTTTATTCAGCCCAAATGATCCTTCGGTAATATTTTGTTTAATTCGATTAAGATATTTTTGATTGATAATGCCTTTAACAGTTACACCATCTTTTCTGTTTTTATAGCTAATCAAAGCTAATTTTGAAAGGAAAGGTGATGAATAATCAATGTAGGGATTACAAATAGAATCAATTACAGAAATAGCATTATCGATGTAAGGAAGATCCTTGTCAAAACTATAAACTCTAATATGAGAATCTATATCTGTCAATTTAAGAGTGAGTGTTTTCTCAAAACCAGATATTACACTAAGAGCTATAATCAGTGTTGCAACACCTAAAGCAATTCCTGATATGGCAATCCCGGAAATCAGATTTAAAAACCTTGAATTGCGATTCGAAGCAATGAATTTTCTGAAAATAAAAAAAGCAAATTTCATTAAATTTTAATAGTTTTATTCAAAATTAAAGAATAGACAGATAGTATTGAAAAATGAATTTACTCAGATTGTGATGATGAATTTTCATAGTGTGCATTAATTGTTTTTTTTCGATTCTTACTATATATTTTGCTCTCAATTTTTGAAAGTTTTTTCAAAATCGGGGCGTAGCGCAGCCCGGTTAGCGCGCCTGCCTTGGGAGCAGGAGGTCGCAGGTTCGAATCCCGCCGCCCCGACAGAATGTTCGTCTAAATTTTGAATGAGCGCCCGTAGCTCAATCGGATAGAGCATCAGCCTTCTAAGCTGAGGGTTAGTGGTTCGAGTCCACTCGGGCGTACTAACAGTATTGTTCTTAAAAATTTTGGATTGAAGCCCGTAGCTCAATCGGATAGAACATCAGCCTTCTAAGCTGAGGGTTAGTGGTTCTGCAAAGCATCCTTTGGAGAGTCCACTCGGGCAATTGTTCATTAAAATTTTGGACTGAATATAGATTTACGGTGGGTATAGCTCAGTTGGTTAGAGCACCAGGTTGTGGCCCTGGGGGTCGTGGGTTCAAATCCCACTACTCACCCATTGAAACTAATTTTTCAAAATAATAGTTTTGTTAATGTCGGCCCCATCGTCTAGTGGTTAGGACATCGCCCTTTCACGGCGGTAACAGGGGTTCAAATCCCCTTGGGGTCACTAAATCCCGAAGAGAGAAATTCTTTTCGGGATTTTTTTATTCAATTAGTTTCAAAATTATTCTAATTTCAATTATGACACCTATAAATTCATTTCAAATTAAATTTAAGGCACAGGTTAAATTTTAACTAATACTGCTTCGGTAAATAAAAATCCTCTTTTGTTTATTAGTTAGAAGTCATAGTTTTGAATTGAAAATAGGAGAGCTTATTATGAGAAAGATAAATTATCTCTGTGCCTCTCTGATTATCATTCTGTACTCATCGATTTATTCTCAGTCTTCCTTTAATCTTGAGGCATATAAACAATTTATTCAATCACACCAGAACATGACATCCGACCAATTGCTTTCAATGTATCCAGCAGGAACTTTTTTATCAAATATTAATACTTCATATAATGATGCAAGATTATTTAGTCGGATTGATTCATTTTATCAACTCACAAATTATGAAAAGCAGTTATTGAATCAACATGGATTTATGGTTAGTGAAAGATTGAATAAAGTTTCTTTTGGCCAAAGTCTATTAGAAATTTTTCACTATGATTTACCTGTATTCGTTTCTGTGGATGCTATTCTTCATGCTTTTCATATTTCGTATGACAGAATGTTGATGGATGTTGAAACTGGTTTCATCATCAACAGATTGACGCAGCTTTTAAAAACTTACATTCAAATCAAAATTCACGCAATTTTAAATATGCATCTAATCCTCAAATGTTACCTATGCTGAAGGATGTTGATGTTTATCTCACTGTTGCGTTAAGACTTCTGAATGTAAATGTTAATCCATATTATTCAAGTAATTCTTCAGTCGTGAATGAAATACTTTCTCTCATTTATAATGAACAGCCGTCCAACTACAATTTGTTTGCTAACAGCTGCCGCACTGTTGATTGGAGCCAATTCAAGCCCCGAGGTCATTATGCTGATAATTTTGCATTCCCGGAATTGGAAAAATATTTTCGGACAATGATGTGGCTCGGAAGAATAGAATTTTATTTGCTTCAACCTCAGGGTGTTGATACTACTATTTGTTTTCCTTCGATACAGGATGTTCAACGTCAGACTATAGATGCGCTGCTGATTTACGAATTAATAAATCTTGGAAACAATAGAATTATTTTCAATGAAATTGAAAATGCAATTAAAATATTTGCTGGCGATCAGGATAATGTTACAGTTGAAAATATTTCATATCTTAAAAATGCATTAAATATAAATGATGCAGATGAGTTATTAAATTTTAATAAGCTGATAGAGTTTCAGGATACTTTAAGTAATCAATCCTTTGCTTATCAAATGATTCTTTCACAAATTCTTTATTCAGATCCTTTGCAGCCGGATTCTATAACACCAGCTTCATCATTTATGTTATTTGGTCAAAGGTTTGTTATTGATTCTTATATTACTGCTTCTGTGGTCTTTGACCGAATTAAATTTCAAGGTCAATCTGTTTGCAGATTGTTTCCATCTACTCTTGATGTTTTATTCTCTTTAGGCAATGATGCTTCAGCTCAATTACTGATAAATGAACTTAATCAATATTACTATTCAACAAATTTAGCAGCACTGAGATATCTTATTGATAGCTATGATGATAATTTCTGGAGTGCTAATCTTTATTCGAACTGGTTGAAGATGATCAGAAAACTCAATCCACCGTTTGATCGTTCGCAACTTCCTTCATTTATGCAAACTGCCGCTTATTGGCAACAAAAAATGAATTCACAACTTTCTTCTTGAACAGAGCTAAGGCATGACAATTTACTCTATGCGAAACAATCTTATACAGGTGGTACAGTTTGTTCTTTCCCATATTCTTATGTTGAACCATTTCCGGAATTTTATAATGCAATAAAAGAATATTCACTTAATGCAGTAAATAAAATTAGTCCTCTTAATTTTAATAATCCTTCAGTTAAACAGATAATGATCGATTATCTAACAAAACTTTATGGTATCTGCGACACACTTATGTCAATTTCAAATAAAGAACTCAATGGTGAAATGTTCACTCAACAGGAAATCAGTTTTCTTCAAAGAATGATTTATGAAACAGGAAATACTTCAGGTCCTGAATTTGATGGTTGGTATCCATTTATGTTTTATCGTGATACTGAATATTTATTGAAAAGTGGACTAATGAGCAGTGATAATATTGTGGCTGACATACACACAACACCTGCTGATTGTAATGCAAATTATCAAGGTTGGATAACTCACGTTGGTACTGGTAAAATTAATATAGGTGTTTTCATTACTCCTTGGGTTGATGGTGAGCTTACAGCATTTGCTGGTCCTGTTATGAGTTATTATGAATATGTGACTGAAGACTTTCTACGATTAACTGATGATGAATGGAGTAACTTCTATCTGCAATCTGCATTAAGACCAAATTGGGTAAATATCTATCTAGCTGATTCGACAGGCAATTCAAGAGGGAATGGCTTAACATTACTGAATGTAAAAGAAGATAATTCGTTATCTCCGATTGACGATTATGATATCAAAATTGCAAACTATCCTAATCCTTTTAACTCAACTACATTGATTGTTTTTACTGTTCCATCACAATTAACAAACAAGAATGTTCAATTATCAATTTATGATGTATCAGGTAGAATTATTGCTCAATTAGTAAATCAGTCGCTTCCTTCGGGAAATTATGTATATCGCTGGGAAGGAAAGAATTTGTCAAGCGGTATCTACTTCTATAATTTGAAAATTGCCGAACAAAGTAAATCCGGTAAAATGATTTTGATGAAATAATCAGAATTTTCCTCAATTCTAACCAAAACCCCTGAAAAAATCGTTTTTTCAGGGGTTCACTTAACGCCTCCCTTTAAAACTTAACATTCTCTTAATATTGAGTTAACATTCCCTTAATATTTGATTTCTATGTTTGGGTGTCAAAAAAGGAGAGAGTTATATGTCAAACAATTTCAAAGTTCTAACAGTGTGTCTAAAATTTTCATTACCAATTCTTTTACTCTTAATGCTTGGATTTTCCCAGTCTTTTGCTCAAGGAAAAGGAAATATAAAAGGGTTAGTCCTTGATAAAGATAATGGTGAACCAATTATCGGAGCCAATGTTTTAATTGAAAATACTAACATTGGTGCAGCTACTGATCTTGA
>JAIMAZ010000121.1 GCA_023511695.1 Ignavibacterium sp. | reverse complement strand
GTTGGTACAAATTCAACTATTCCGCCAATCAGAATTACAACAAGAGAAGCAATAGTAAAATAAACCGGCTTTCCTTCTAACCAGCGATGTCTCGTTCCTTTCTTGAATGGATCTTTGAAAGGATGAAGTGCCGGAGCTTCAGCAGTTTCCTCTGCAAGGAAAGAGCCTTGTTTGATTGTTTTGATAAGATTATAAATCATTAAAACAACACCAGCGAGATATAAAGTACCACCGATAGCTCTGATTATATACATCGGAACAATTTGTAATACTGTTTCAAGAAAATTAGGATATTGTAATGTTCCTAAATCATTAAACTGTTTCCACATTAATGATTGAGTAATACCGGAAAACCACATTGAAAGTGCGTAGAATACTATTCCTAAAAATCCAATCCAGAAATGAACATTAGCCATTTTAACTGAATACAGGTTCGTTCTCCACAATCGTGGTATTAACCAGTAAAGAATTCCAAAAGTTAAAAAACCATTCCAGCCCAAAGCTCCGACATGAACGTGAGCAATAATCCAATCAGTGAAGTGAGCAATTGCATTTACATTTTTTAAAGAGAGAGTTGGGCCTTCAAAAGTTGCCATGCCATAAGCAGTAACTGCAACCACCATAAATTTAAGAATAGGGTCCTGACGAACTCTGTCCCACGCACCTCTAAGAGTAAGAAGTCCGTTTACCATTCCACCCCAGGATGGAGCGATAAGCATTACAGAAAATACAGTTCCTAATGATTGAGCCCAATCAGGTAATGCAGAATAAAGAAGATGGTGAGGACCTGCCCAGATATAAATAAATATCAAAGTCCAGAAATGAAGAATTGATAAGCGATAAGAATAAACAGGACGATTAGCAGCTTTTGGCAAATAGTAATACATCAATCCCAAATAAGGAGTTGTTAAAAAGAAAGCTACGGCGTTATGTCCATACCACCACTGTACCAAAGCATCCTGAACGCCAGCATAAAGTGAATAACTTTTGAAAAGGGTAACCGGAATTTCAAATGAATTAACTATATGCAGAACTGCTACTGTAACCCAGGTTGCAATGTAAAACCAGATAGCAACATAGATATGACTTTCTCTTCTTTTCAGTAAAGTACCTATCATATTAATTCCAAAGACAACCCAGATAACAGTTATTGCAATATCTATTGGCCATTCGAGTTCAGCATATTCTTTTGAAGTTGTGATGCCTAGTGGAAGAGTAATTGCAGCAGCAACAATTATTAATTGCCATCCCCAGAAATGTATACTACTTAAAACCTTACTAAACATCGGAGTTTTAAGTAATCTTGGCAGCGAATAATAAATACCCATAAAGATTGCATTACCAACAAAAGCGAAAATCACAGCGTTAGTATGCAATGGTCTTATTCTGCCAAAGGTTAAAAAAGGAATGCTGAAATTCAGCTCAGGAGCAAAAAGTTGTGTTGCGATTAGCAAGCCAACCAACATACCAACAACACCCCAGAGCATTGTTGCAAAAGCAAAGTTACGGACAATCTTATTATCGTAACTGAATTTTTCTAACTCCATATAAGAATTCTCCTATAGTTACTTCTTAGAGTTGTTATTTTGATTTTGTTCTTTTTTATTTTCATCCAACAAAATTCTAACCGAGGGAGTGTAAGTATCCTGATACTGTCCGGATTTAACACTCCAGATAAACGCAATCAGAAAACCGATTGCAACTAAAAGACTGGCACCAATTAAAATTACGATTACTTCGATGTCAAACCTCTCTTTTTACCAAAGATATTAGTCATTACAGTTGCAAATAACACAACAGAGATTGAACTAACAGGCATCAGAATAGCTGCTAGTATTGGCGAAAGCTTAGCTTCAACTGCAAATGACAAGCCTATTAAGTTATACATAAATGAAATTACAAAACTTGCATAGATAATATTAACGCTGTCTTTGGCATAAGTAAGAAAATTTGGAAGTTTTTTTAATTCGCTTCCATGTAAAATTGCATCACAAGCTGGTGAGAAATTACTGATATCATCAGTTACTGCAATTCCGACATCACTTTTACTTAAAGCTCCGGCATCATTTAGTCCATCGCCGAGCATTAAAACCTTTTTCCCTTTTGATTGTTTTTCCTTAATATAAATCAGTTTATCCTCTGGAGATTGTCTGAAATTCAATTCAGATTTTTTTCCAAAGATATTTTCCAGAGTATATTTCTCACCTTCATTATCACCTGAAAGTAAACTTAAACTATAATGCTCGGATAAATTTTTGATGACTTCATCAATTCCTTCACGGTAGGAATTTGATATAATAAATTTTCCAACAACTTGCTCGTTAATTGAGAGATAAATTCTCGTTTGAAGTGTTTCTTCATCAGAATTTTCTAAACTCACAAAACTTGATGAGCCAAGTTTTACGAAATTTCCGTAAATCATTCCTGAAATTCCTGCACCGGTTTTTTCCTGAAACTTAGTTACCGGAAAAATTTCATCGCCATCAATCGAGTCATAAATTTTTTTACTTAACGGATGAGTTGAATTTCTTACCAATGATTTTACAAGTTTCTGTTCAAGTGGAGTTAGGACTTTTCCTTGAAAGATAATATCAGCTTTACCTGATTCGGTAATTGTACCAGTTTTATCAAAAACAATTTCATTAGCCTTTGCCATTTCCTCAATTACAGAAGAGTTTTTAAGGTAGAATTTATTTCGCCCCAAAATTCTCATTGCATTGCCAAGTGTAAATGGAGTTGAAAGCGCAAGTGCACAAGGACAAGCTACAATTAATACTGAAGTGAATACATGAATTGCAGTTTTCAAATCAACTGTTAACCAATAAGCTCCGGCACCAAACGCAATAAGAAGAACAATTATTGTGAAGTACTTGCTTACAGTATTTGAAAATCTTGTAAAATAGCTCTCGCCGATTTTGTTGAATGTATCATTGTTCCAAAGTCGTGTTAAATAACTTTGTGAAACTTCCTTAATTACCTCAAGTTCAATTGCACCGCCAAGTTGTCTTCCGCCAGCAAAAATCATTTCTCCGCTAACTTTGGAAACAGGATGAGATTCACCTGTAACGAAACTGTAATCAATTATTCCTTCACCGTTAATCAGAATTGAGTCAGCAGGAATGATTTCGTTCTTTCTAATCAAAATTCTGTTTCCAATCATCAGCTTCGAAACCGGAATTGATTTTTCATTTTCATTCTGTTTAATGGTGACAGATAACGGGAAATATGCTTTGTAATCTCTTTCAAAGTTAAGAGCATCGTAAGTTTTTTCCTGCAATATTTTCCCAATCAGTAAAAAGAAAACCAATCCTGTCATAGAATCAAAATAACCGGGACCAACATTGAATAATATTTCATAAGTGCTTCTGATAAACAGAACCAGTATTCCCAGTGAGATTGGAACATCAATATTCACAACTTTTTTACGAAGTCCTTTGAACGCAGAGATGAAATAATCAGAAGCTGAATAAAAGAATACAGGCAAAGCAAGGATAAGATTCAGGTAAGAGAAGAATTTTTTTAAGAAAGTTTCGGTAATATCAATTGAGAAATATTCCGGAAATGAAAAAAGCATAATATTGCCGAAGCAAAATCCGACAATACCAATTTTGTAATAAAGATGTCGGTTTGAATGTTTTTCTTTCTTTTGTTCAATGCTATCAAGTGAAATCTGAGGCTCATATCCGATTGAAGCAAGAAGTTTTACCAATTCTTTAAGCGAGAGTTTTTCGTGAAGAAATCTTACACTGAGCTCTTTTCTTACAAAATTTACTTTCGATTGAAGGACTGCTGAGTTCAGCTTGTAAAGATTTTCAAGCAGCCAGATACAACTGCTGCAATGTATTTGCGGAATATAAAAAGTGAGAGAAGTAATTTTATCATCTTTGAAATCGACTAACTTTTCAATTACATCTTTCTCATCAAGATAATCATATTTCTTATCACTTATTGCCGACGGAGAAATTCCCGGATTATTTTCAAAATTGTAATAATTACAAAGTTGATTCTGATTTAAAATTTCGTAAACAGTTTTACAACCATTACAGCAGAAATATTTATCTTCTAAATGAATAGATTCATCAGGGCAATCTTGTCCGCAATGAAAACAAATAAGCTTTGTACTTTTATCTACTAAATTCATCTAAAATTTTTTGTAGTTGCTCAATCAGATGCCAGGTAAAATTTCTGGTTGCAAAATAATTACTAAGTCTATGCCATTCGAATGTTAAATATTTATGCAAAAATAGGATATTTTTATCTGAATAATTCTTTATTCTGAAAAAAGAAAAAGAATTTTTCTAATTTTTTAGAAGTTAAAAATTAAGTTGATTAAATAATTTCGAGAGGCAATTAAATTAATCAGTCACTTGATATGATTAACTAATGAACTGATTTTGCATTCTGCGACTGAAACATATTTATCAGCAGAACCATAGTAGATCAAAAGTTTATCCTCATCCATACCAACCCAACCATTTGAGAAAACAATATTGGGAACAACACCTTCTTTCTCGTACCAGTATTCTGGAGAAAGAATTGGTTTAAGGGTTCTTCCAATAATTTTACGGGGATTTTTTTCATCAAGAAGAATCGCATTTAGAGAATATACTCCTTCATCATTAACCGAATGATACAATACCAACCAACCTCTGTCAGTCAGGATTGGTTCTGGTCCGGCTCCAATTTTATTACATTCCCATTTATTGTTCAAAGGAGCGAAAAGTAATCGAAGAAATATGACCTTCGCCAATTGCTCTTAAGCTAAGTATAAATCTTCTGCTTCCCTCTGATAAACCGGATTGATCAGGATGCCAAATAATTGATGGATTAAATAGTGCAGAAGATTCGAAGGAATATTCCAATGTGAAGTAAGCACCGATTAATAATTTTCTTTTCTCAGATAAAGGTTCATCTGTAAAAATAAGTTCTTTAACTGCTTCAAATTGCTTAAGAAAAAATTTATCAATTTTGTTATGTCTTTTCCCGAATTCACTTATTATTTCGTTATAATGTTTTTCAATCTGTTGCTCACTCATTTTTAGAATACGGGCAATAATTTTTAATACCTGCTTTCTAGTCTTCGGAATAAATGGTCTGAACAATACTCTTTTAGGATCCGGACGAAGAATGATATCTTTTCTTGTAAGATTCATAAACATCTCCCGATTAGTTTACAATCAAAGTTAATTTCTCCTTTTCTGATTTATCTGTTTCAGTTTCAATCGAAGTATTGGATTCAGAATATAAATGCATTAAAGTAAGCGAAAGTAAATAAGACAAAGTTGATTCAGCTCCCATATTTGAATTTACTCTGTCAATATGTAATCCATCTCTGCAAGCACCGGTATTATGCTCAACAAGTGCTATCTGATTATCATTTCTCCCAAGGAACCATTCAAATGCCAAACGGGCTTCTTTCAACCAGACATTATCTTTCGTCGCTTCATAAGCTTTCAATGATGCAGCCATAGTTGAGAAAGCTTCAATTGGTTGTTGATCATACCAAGCTCGTTTTTGTCCACGATGATAGAATCCGTCATTCCCAATTGGTGCAAAATTTCCTGAAGCAGATTTTTGAACATCACATAACCATCTCAGCGATTCGAGACCGATGCTCAATGCTTCCTGATTTCCGAAATTCATTCCTGAAGTAATTAATCCGAGAGATAACTTAGCATTTGAATAGGTGAGATAATTTTCAAACCATTTCCAATCATTCGATGAAACTGTCTTAAACAAATTGACTAATCTCTTTTCAAATTCATCTCTTAATTGGTTAACAAATCTATCTCCGCTGAATTTAGATAGATATTCTGTTATTCCAAGCAATATGAAAGCCCATGCCCTTGGCGAAGTATAATTTTCAAGGTTAGCTATTGCCCGGATAAAAATATCAGCAGCCCAATTTTGTAGTTGTTGATTCTTACTTCGGTTAATTATTGTACCCAATGCCCACAGAGCTCTTCCGTTACTATCTTCAGAACCTTTTTCTTCAATCCATTTTTTCTCATAAGACATTAAGTTTTTGAACTGCTTAAGTTTTTCGTCAAAAGCATAATTTAAAAATGCCGCATAGGTTTCCTGAAGATTATTTCTTCATCGTAGAAAGAAGTATTTTCAAGTAACACAGTTAATATAAGAGCACGTGCATTATCATCAAGACAGTAACCATCATTAAAGTTTGGAATTGAATACTTTGCGTGCTGAAGTATTCCTGTTGAATCTGTAAGCTTTTTCAGATAAGTGGTTTTAATTTTGGGCAGATTAAAATTTTCTTCATCAAGTGTTTTCATTTTTAATTTAATTTTTCCATCGCTCAGTTTTGATTTTCGGGCTCTGATAAAAGACTCCATATAAAGATGAGCTACATTGCTCCAAATCATTTCTCTTCCTAATATATAAGCTCTTTTCCGCATTGAGTGTCTCAGAGTCTCATTCGAAATTAATTGTTCAATAGCCTCAGCAATCGCTTTTGGATCATTAAAACTAACAAGAATACCTCTATTATCACCAAGCAATTCCTTTGTGTGCCAATATGGTGTTGAGATAACTGCTTTACCACAGCCGAATGCATACGATAGAGTTCCTGAAGTAATCTGTGATTCGTTAAGATATGGTGTAATATAAATGTCAGCAGCTCCTAAGAATTCTTTGAGCTCATCAATACTGACAAATCTATTGTAAAAGATTACATGTTTTTTAATACCAAGATCGTTGGCTAATCTTTCCAGACTCAACCTATATGATTCTACTTGCTGTCTCAAAAGATTTGGATGAGTTGCACCAAGTACTATATAAACTGTATTTGGAAATTTTTCAAGCACACTTGGTAAAGCTTTAAGCACATTTTCAATTCCCTTACCCGGAGAAATCAAACCAAATGTCAAAAGAACATTTTTACCTTCAACTCCAAATTGATCTTTATAAAAATTTGGATCCACAAAAGGCATATCCGGAATACCGTGAGGAATGATATCAATCTTAGAAGGGTCTGCATTGTAAATTTCTTTAAGGAATTCTTTACCTGTTTCGGTCATTACAATTAATCTAGCGGAAAGCCTTAGTAATTCCTTCATCACTTTCATCTGTTCAGCATCTGGCATTTTCAGAATTGTGTGAAATGTTGTTACGATTGGTATTTTAATATCACGAAGGATAGCTAATAAATAATTTCCTGCTGGACCTCCGAAAATTCCGAATTCGTGCTGAACTGAAACAATATCAGCTGGATTGAAATTTAGGTAATCAGCAGCATTTCTATAAGATAAAATATCATTTTGTTGAATTTCAAAACGAACCTCTGGGGGATAATTGTAACCTTCGGCAATATCATTTAATGATAGTATAAATGTATCTGTGTGGGGATATTGTGAGCTAATAGCATTTCGAAGATCTTGTGTAAAAGTAGCAATACCACATTTGCGCGGTGGATAATCAGATATGAAAGCGATTTTATTGATGGCATCACTTAATCTCATGTTACCTCCAAACAAAGATTAGAAATAATATCAAAGACCAATGCACGAAATTTGATAGGAGTAAGATTAAAAAAGTTTCATACCTCAAGCAAAAAAAATCCCGACCTTAAAAAGATCGGGACTAAAAAATAATCTTGGCAGCGACCTACTCTCCCACCCACCTGCGCAGGCAGTACCATCGGCGTTCCGGGGCTTAACTTCTCTGTTCGGAATGGGAAGAGGTGTTTCACCCGGACAATAGCCACCAAAATTAAACTCAAAAAAACAAAAAGATTGGAAGAGTTAAGCCCTAAGAGATAGAGAATCAAATCTGTATATAAAAATTTAATGGTTAAGCCGCACGACCTATTAGTACTGCTCGGCTGAATTCCTTACGGAACTTACACCTGCAGCCTATCAACCTCGTCATCTCCGAGGAGTCTTTAGTGCCTTACGGCAGGGATACCTAATCTTGAAGCGTGCTTCGCGCTTAGATGCTTTCAGCGCTTATCACAACCGCACATAGCTACCCAGCGATGCCACTGGCGTGACAACTGGTGCACTAGAGGTGCGTTCACTTCGGTCCTCTCGTACTAGAAGCGACCCTTCTCAAGTATCCTGCGCCCGCATAGGATAGGGACCGAACTGTCTCACGACGTTCTGAACCCAGCTCACGTACCGCTTTAATTGGCGAACAGCCAAACCCTTGGGACCTTCTTCAGCCCCAGGATGCGATGAGC
>JAIMAZ010000120.1 GCA_023511695.1 Ignavibacterium sp. | reverse complement strand
GCTTATAATTGTTTGGATAATTTTAGAAGTTGATTGGTCACTTACAAATTCTATCGTTTTCACTTCACCGCCGTTGGCTTCAACAACATCTCTTCCGACAATTTTATCTAATGACCAGTCGGCGCCTTTAACTAAAATGTCAGGAATTAAATCAGCAATTATTTCAGCGGGAGTATCTTCATCAAAGAAAGTAACATAATCAACAGGTTTAAGATTAGAAATGATGAATGCTCTTTCATCTTGTTTAAGTATTGGTCTTTTCTCGCCTTTTATTCGGCGTATTGATTCATCAGTGTTTAACCCAACTATCAAAACATCACCAAGTTTTTTTGATTTCAAAAGATAATCAACATGTCCGGAATGTATTAAATCAAAACAGCCATTTGTGAAAACTACTTTTTTATTTTCAGCTTTTAATTGTGCTCTGACTTTTTTTAATTCTTCACGAGATAAAATCATAACTACTTATTTTCTTTTATGATTGTTTCGAACAAATAATCAGCTTCAATTGGAACAATACCGACTTCTTCACAAACAAGTCCGCCGGCATAATTTGCCAGATAAGATGCTTCAATTACATCGGCTCCGGCAGCAAGCGCAATAGTTAAAGTTGAAATAACTGTATCACCAGCACCTGATACATCAGCAACTTTTCTTGCTTTGGTTGGCATTCTTTTCTCTGGCTTTCCTTTTTCAAATACTGCAATTCCTCCTTCACCAAGCGTAAGCAAAATGTTTTTTGCATTTAACTTTTTCAAGAGAATATTTCCTGCTTTGGAAATGTCTTCATCAGTTTTAATTTTCATTCCAAGAACATCTTCAGCTTCTTTTCTGTTTGGTTTAAAAACCGTAACATTTTTATATGCAAAAAAATTGTGAAACTTGGGATCAACTGTTATCAACACTTTGTTTTTGTTTGCAAGTGAAATAATTTTTTTAATAAGCGGTTCAGATAACACACCTTTATTATAGTCCTGAAGAATAATTCCATCAAGTTTTGTTATAATGCTTTCCAGATATTTATAAATTTTATCCTGAATATTTTTACTGATAATATTTTTACTTTCCTTATCAATCCGTACCACATGCTGACTTCCTGCAATCACTCTTGTTTTTGCGGTTGTTGGTCTCTCGTCATCTATGATAATTCCATCGTGTGATATATCCATTTCCTGCAGAAGAGAATTAAATATTGAACCATAAGTATCGTAGCCAATTACTCCAATTGGTTCCGGAATACCACCTAGTTTAAGTATATTCAAAGCACAATTAGCTGCGCCGCCGAATCTGAATATTTCATTTTCAACTTCAAGCACCGGTACAGGAGCTTCAGGGGAAATTCTTTTTACATCTCCCCAGAAATAAATATCGAGCATCATATCGCCAATAATGGCAATTCTTTTATTTCGAAAATTCTTTTTTAGCTGCAATACTCTTTTTACCGGAATTTTTATCATAAACTTTTCTCTGAATAGTTAAAATTCGATGTGCAAAATAACTATAAAATAAGATGGTTAAAAAGGCAGGTAGGATTGCTTATTAAATTTAATTTTTATTTAACTCCCCATTTTGCCAGCGGATTTGAAATTTTTATTCTAACTAATCCATTATCAGTTCCAAGCCAAAGATAATTTCCATCAAAATGAATTTTTCTGATTGTAGATGTTGAAATATCAATCAGATTTAAATCAATTGGAATAACTTTTTTATTCAAACGATTTATCATAAATAAACCTTTACCATATTCTGATTTATCCTGAATTCGGAATTCATAGACACCAGCGAAAATGTAGTTGCCAACTTTTTCGATTGAATAAATTCCGTTTCCACCAAGTCCGTTTGCTTTACCGATTCTATCCCAGTTTAATTTTCTATCGAAGATGTAAATGCCGCCGATATTATAATCCGGTTGATCCTTGGTAATAAATTCTTCAGTTGCAAACCAGATAGAATTTTTCTGAAACAAAAAATCAGATACTGAAACGGAAACACCTTCACCTTTAAACCATCTGCCTTTGTTTGTAAAATATTCCCAGGCAGTATTTTCATCTTTAGAGTTGAGATTTAGCTTGTGAACACCAGATTCAGCTCCGAACCAAAGAATACTATCAGCTTCAGCCGCAATGCAATTGATGTTGTTCGCTTTTGCATTCCCACCCACTTCTCTGTTATACTCTTTGTATGAATTAGCTTTCAAATCGAAAAGCGTGATGTTCCTGAATCTTCCTATCCAAAGTTTGTTGCGTTTGTAATCAAGATGAAGTGCTCTAATCCAATTACCAAATTCGCCGCCTTCAGAAAATTTTTTTAGTGACCACTTTTTTGTTTTTCTGTTAAAGATATAAAGACCTTCATTTCCGCCCGCCCAAATAAAATCTTTGTTCACAGCTACACAATGGAATAAATCATTATTAACATCACTTGTTTTCGATGAATAATTCGTCCATTTATTTTCTTTTGGACTGTACTGATAAATTCCTTGTCCGTAAGTAGCAACCCAGAGTTCATCACCAAATTGTTTTATATCTGTGATAAATGCTTTTTCAAGAAAAAGACGGGAATCAATTTGTGGAAAAGAAAAAACTGAAAAGATTAATAGAAATAATGTTAAATAGATTTTGAAAAAATCTTCACGAAACAAAATGTTATTGAAGGATTTGTTCTTTAATATCAACATCAGCATTAAAATGTTTTTTGAAGCCCAGAATTATGCACTCTGAAAGATGCTCGTAATTTATCTCCTGGTTAAGAATTGATTTCAGATCAATCGTTGTTTCGGCAATTTCGTCTCTGATTTCAATTTTTCTTTCATCACCAAAATTTAAGTAGTCAGTAATTCTGAGATGATAATCACCACATAAGATTGAACCATGTTGTAAAACAACTTTACCGATTTTTCGCTGAGCGCTTCCAACTAACTTTTTGTTGTTAAAGTTTATTTCACTTTTTGACGACACAGCAAAACAGATTGCACTTTTATCTTCTTTGTAAAAATTTTTGAAATCTACTTGATCGTTTTCTAATTCAAGTTGTTCGAGTGACGAATTATAAAAAATCAATCCGGCTTTAAGTGCAAGATTAATTTCATTATAAATCGCTTTTGCAGAGTAATTCAATTCAATCGGAAAAACAACTGAGTAAGTAAGCTCTTCAGAATGTAAAATTGCTCTGCCACCGGTTGGTCTTTTAACCAAATCAATATTATCAGCTTTTGCTTTCCCGAGATTTACTTCATCAACCCGCTGATTTGCACCTAATGAAATGCAATAAGGATTCCATCTGTAAAGTCTTAACACAGGAACTGAAGGAAAACATTTAGCAAGTTCAAGATCAAAATCCATATTGAACTTACCAGTGTTCTCGCCGGAAAGGATTACTTCCCAGTTCATTTGCCTATTATTCCTCGCTTGCTCGATCTGATAAATTCGACAACATGTTGAACATGTTTATTATCAATCAGTTCTTCTTCAATTTTCTTTAATGCCTGAGAAACATTCAGAGATTTATCGTAGATATAATTGTAAGCTTTTTTTAACGCTTCGATATCTTCTTTTGCAAAACCGCGGCGTCGTAAACCAATTACATTTAAGCCTGCAAAACGAAGTGGCAAATCGCCGCAAAGAATATAAGGCGGAACATCCTGAACAGCTCTTAAGCCACCACCAACCATTGCGTGACAACCAACTTTGCAGAATTGATGTACAGGTGTCATGCCTCCGATGATTGCATAATCTTCTATATGAACATGTCCGGCAATCTGAACTCCATTAGCAAGTATCACATTATCACCAATTTCACAATCGTGCGCAACATGAGCATAAGCCATAAGCAAACAGTTTTTACCAATGCGCGACATTCTGGTTTCTTTAGTTCCGCGATGAAGCGTTACAAATTCGTGAACAACTGTGTTATCACCAATTACAAAAACTGATTCTTCGTTTCCAAATTTTAAATCCTGCGGAACATGTGCAATTGAAGCTGATTGTTTAATTCTTACTTTGTTACCTATTCTTGCACCGTTATAAATAACTGCATGAGGACCTATTTCGCAGTCATTACCAATTTCAACATCATCTTCAATTATAACGAAAGGACCTATTTTATTATTGTCTCCAATTTTTGCTTTGGAGCTAACGATTGCAGTTGGATGAATTGAATTCATAAAATTTACTCTTCTGGTTTTCTATCTTTGTCAACAATACCAGCCATAAATTCAGCTTCGGCAGCCAAAACATCATCTACATAAGCGCGGGCAGCCATCATTACAACTTTACTTTTCTTCTGAGTTAATTCAACCTCCATAAATAGTTGATCGCCGGGCACAACAGGTTTTCTGAATTTAGCGTTGTTAATTTGCATAAAGTAAACAAGTTTTTCTTCAGGATTTGGGAAAGAGTTCAGAAGCAAAATTCCACCAGTCTGAGCCATTGCTTCAAGAATTAAAACACCTGGCATAATTGGTTGACCAGGAAAATGTCCGATGAAGAATGGTTCATTGACTGTTACAGATTTAACTCCGATAACTTTCTTATCCATATCGAGATGAATTATTTTATCAACGAGTAAAAACGGATAACGATGCGGAAGTATTCTCTGAATTGCGTTTGAATCAAATACAACACCTTCCTTCTTTACGAACTGAAATTTCTTTACAAGTTTTTTCTGCTGATAAAGTTTACGAATCTGTTTTGCAAATTCAACATTTGCTTTGTGGCCTGGTCTTGCAGCAAGTATTTGAGCTTTAATTGGCGCTCCAATTAATGCAAGATCACCCATCAAATCTAAAAGTTTATGTCTTACGGGTTCGTTCTTAAATCTTAGTTGTTTATTGTTTAGAATTCCCTCTTCTCCAAGAACGAAATTTTCCGTAATGCCGATTTTCTTTCCAAGTTCTTTTAACTCTTTATCGTTAAGATTATGATCAACAATTACAACTGCATTATCAAGATCTCCACCTCTTATCAATCCCTGATTTGCCAGAGCTTCAACTTCGCTCAGAAAGCAGAAAGTTCTTGCCGGGGCAAATTCAGTCACAAATTCTTTTTCAAGGTCAAATAAACCTGTGTGCTGACTACCTAGAGCAGGATTTTGATAATCTACCATAACAGTAATTCTATAACCATCCAGAGGCAATGCGACAATATCAATTTGTTTTTCTTCGTTGTGATACATTACTGTTTCATCAATAACCAGATAATCTTTCGGAGCTTCCTGCTGAACAAAACCTGCTTTTTGTAAAACTTCAACATAAGGCAATGCACTTCCATCACCAACAGGGGGTTCAATTCCATCAAGTTCAATTATAATGTTATCAATCTGCAATCCAACTATAGCAGCTAAAACATGTTCGATTGTATGGACTTTAGCTTCGCCAATACCTATTGTAGTCCCTCTGGAAACATCAACAACATGTTCAGCAACTGCAGGGATTTCAGGATTACCGCCCAAATCAACTCGGACGAATCTAATGCCCGTGTTTTCTGCGGCAGGTTTAAATGTCATTGTGCATTCAGTTCCTGTATGAAGTCCTATTCCGCTCATTGAGACTGGATTAGCAATGGTTCTTTGTGTTTGAATCATATCATTTCCTGATTTTTAATTATTTTTTTGGTGAGCCAAAATATAAAGATGAGTGCTTAAATACAATTTAAACTGCCTGAGAGTTTTGCTCTCCGATACAGTTTTTCAATTCACTAAGTAAATCTGAAATGAATTATTTTAAATGAGCTTGGTCTTTAAATATTTTTTTTCACAATAATTAAATCACTTTCAGGTTCTTTTATAAAAGATTAATTTAACATTAGATTTTATCAGGTCTTTATATCAATCTAAGCAGGAGAAGTGCTATGTGAAATCTTTTCATCATAGCTACCATTATTACTTTAATCTCAGCAATAACTATATGGGCTCAAGTTAAATCAGAAAACTAAACAGAATCAAAAGGTTTTCGTATCAGCGGTTACTGTATAATTCACGAGTAAAAATTTTCATAAAGTCATAGGATGATTAAAATGAAAGCCAAAGTTATTTTAATGTTAATACTGATCGGTTTATTTATTTTATTTGTAGTTCAGAATATAGAAATAGTGAACATTCACTTTTTGTTTTTTTCATTTCCGGTTTCGCTTGTACTGTTATTATTCATAATTCTTGTGGTTGGAATTATTGTTGGAATGATGCTTACCGGAATTTTATCAAGTAAAAAGAAAATTACTGGGGTCAACAATAAATGAGAATTAAGCTGCTATTCATACTGATTACAATTTCTGTTTCATTTATCAGCTGCTTAAAAGAAATGCCTGATAAGGAACTGACTGTTTCAATTGAGAGCGAAGATCCGATTAAAAATCTTCAGAAGCTTACAGCTGATGAATTCAAAACCAACATTATGATTTTAGGTGTTCCACCACTGAATGTTTTGAGAAAAGATTTTTCGCCAGCTTTGTTGGATAGTCTAATTTTGGTTCTGAAAAAATTTAATCCTTCGCTAATCTGCGTTGATGGAATTTCCCCAAAAGAAATTGAAACATTTTTGTTGCTGGATGAGTATTACTCGCGTTTAGCTCACAACTTAGCTCCGAAGGAAATTGAGCTTGCAGAATTAGTCAGGAAGAAATATAAATTAACATATTACAAAGCAACTACTCATACTGACTCTGTTTTTTATTTAAACACATTTAATACCTCTCTTAATTTAAGTCAAAGATTAGAACTTATAAAAAATCTTTTAGCATCTTATGATATTTACAGCGCTGCATTGCAATGGGGTTATCTATTACCTGAAGAAAAAAAGAAAGCGGAGTTGGAAATTAAAATAAAAGAAGAGCTTGAAGCTCTGCTTAATTCAAATGATGAAAACAGTTCGATAGGAATCAGATTGGCTAAAGAAGAAAAAATTCAGAAGCTTTACCCGATAAATGACTACTCGGATAAGTTTTATCTTGATAAGATTTCTGACAAACTGTATGAAGAAATGTTAATCAGCGAAGTATATCTTAATTCGAGAAAAGATATTCTTGATTTGGAGACAGATAAAAAACTTAAGCAATCTTTATCGAAGAAAAATCTATTGCCATTTTTCAGACACATAAACTCTACTGAATATATTCTTAAATCAACCAATAAAAATTGGGGAATATATTACAGAATGTTTCTTGATTCAGGTTTAGATCGTGCAAGAGTATCTTTATGGGAAATGAAATGTTTAAGAATTGCAGCAAATATTCGCGAGCTAAGTTCATTCCATCCTGGAAAAAATATTTTGGTAATTATTGATGTTTCAGCTAAGCCCTTTCTTGAACAATATCTGAAATCTTTGGGGGATGTCAAGATTCATCAATTGAACGAAATAAATTAAAGATAGCCGCAGCATTTAACTGCGACTATCTTTTGGGAAAGATTAGACTTTCATCTTTTCTGTTGGTACTTTAGCTTTGGTTGAAATTCCCAATAAGCTATAAGCAGGGCAGAAACCTATAAATGCTGTTAAAAGAGGAACTAATCCTACTAATCCCCACCAGCTTTCATTTAGATAACCAACAACTAGGATAACAAGACCAAGAACAATTCGGATAATCTTGTCAGCGCTTCCAACATTAGCAGTCATAACGACCTCCTTTGTTTTAGTTAATGAATTTAATTTTAATTTCTGATACTAAATTACAGTGTGTAAGATGCAAGTAAAGTGACAAAGTCACAAAATTACTTTTTAATTTTTTCCTCAAGAAGTTTTGGATTGATTATAGTTACATTTCCGCGGGAAAGAGAAATAATTTGTGAATCCTCAAATTCTTTAAGCAACCGACTTACAACCTCGCGCGAGGTTCCGATATCACTTGCAATTGCATAATGAGTCCGGGCAATTTTATTCTGGCCATCTTTAAAATATTTAAGCAGATAATTAGCCAATCTTACATCAACATTTCTGAAAATAATTTCTTCCACAATAGTAATTATGTTAGCCAATCTGCTGCTCATTAGATTAAAAACATAAGCTCTCCAATGCTCATATTTATTAACCCAGTCAAGCAAAACTTCCGAAGGAACGCTTAAAACTTCCGTGTCTGTTTCGGTTTCAGATATTGCTGGAAATGTTTTTTTAGATAAGATGCACGCTGCAGTAAGTATGCATGAATCTCCTCTGCTCAAATAGTACAAAGTAATTTCTCTGCCGTTATCAGTAACTTTATAAACTTTAATTGAGCCATTTAATACAAAAGAAAAATTTATACATCTCTCACCTTCAGTAG
>JAIMAZ010000119.1 GCA_023511695.1 Ignavibacterium sp. | reverse complement strand
TGATAATCCTTCATAACTTTTATCACCTAAAAAAATTCTGTAGTTATATCCTGGTTCAAACTTCAAAAAAACATTTTTCGGATTCAAAAAATCGTGTGTACTTTTTTTCATAATAAATTTTATTGATTCAAAAAACTTTCACCAAATAAATCTGTATTCACCTTAAAGTATTCAGCAACAGTTTTACCCACATCCGAAAAAGTGTTTCTTATTCCTAAATTATTTGCCCTCTTATTTTTTCCATAATAAAGAAGCGGAACATATTCCCTGCTGTGATCAGTGCTTGGTGTTGTAGGATCGTTCCCATGATCTGAAGTAATTATTAAACGATCATTTTCTCCTAATTTGTTTAGCAGTAAAGGTACAAAATCATCAAAATCTTTTAATGCTTCGTAAAAACCTTTTGCATCATTTCTATGACCATAATAAACATCGAAATCTACAAGATTAACAAACACAAACGATGATGATACCATCGAAACATATTCCAAAAGAGTTTTCATACCTTCTGCATTTGATTTTGTATGTTCAGACACATTTATACCACGATGATTGAACAGATCATTGATTTTTCCGATTGCTATTGTATTTATTCCATTCTGTTGCAGGTAATCCAAGATAGTTCTTGAGGGAGGATCGAGAGAATAATCTTTTCTGTTTGTTGTTCTTGTATAATTTCCATTTTCACCAACAAAGGGTCTTGCTATTACTCTACCTACTACCAATGGCGGGATTAAAATTTGTTTTCTTGTAATCTCACAAATACGATAAAGGTTCTCCAATCCAAAATGCTCTTCGTGTGCAGCAATCTGAAAAACTGAATCAGCAGAAGTATAAACTATCGGGAAACCAGTTTTTATATGTTCATCTCCAAGTTCATTGATTATTTCAGTGCCAGAAGCAGCTTTATTTCCAAGCACGCCTTTTACACCTGTCAGTTCAATAAACTTGTTTATTACATTATCCGGAAAACCATTAGGGAAATAATCGAAATTAAATTCAACCTTTAATCCTGAAATTTCCCAATGACCTGTGGTGCTGTCTTTACCTTTAGAAACTTCAGTCATCTTTCCATACGAAGCCATCGGCTTTGCTGCTGGTTCAATACCAGTTATAGGAATGATATTACCAAGCCCGAGTTTCTGTAGATTGGGAAGATTAATCTGGCCAAGTGATTTGCTTATATTTCCAAGTGTGTTGCTTCCTTTATCTCCATAAAGTTCGGCATCAGGAAGTTCACCAACACCAACTCCATCAAGAATTATTACGATAAAATTATTCATTGAATATATGATTAGTTAATATTTCTGACAGTGTTTCCACCTTTTTCAACTGCTTTCTGAAGTGCAAGATGAGCATTCTCCAAGACTTCATCAGCATTTGTTCTGCCGGTTGTTGTAGCAACTCCGATAGAAATTGTATATGTATTTTGTTTGGAAATTACATTAACTGGTTTTCGCGCAACTTTAACTCGCAGTTTTTCAGCCCAGATATAAACTGCTTTTGGTTCGGTATTAAAAAAATGAACTGCAAAAATTCGTTCGTCCAATCTTCCGAAAATTGTTAACGGAGTTAAATCTTCTGAAATAGATTCTGCAACCGCTTCAAGTACTTTGGGGAATGGATCGCCATCAAACAGAGATTCCTGCTCAAGAAAATCATCAATCTTAATTAAAGCAAGTGCACCTTGAGCTTTTACTGAATATTGTTTGAATAAATCTTCTGACAAACGCTGCTTGAAATTTTCTGCATTGAGAGCTCTTGTATCCAAATCCAAAGCAATAAGACTTCTTAATAATTTTTGAGATGAATGTGAGTAAATAATATAGGCAATAATGTTAACGGCGCTTTGAAGAAACTTTATATCAGCATTTGTGTAATGACTTTTCTTCAAACTTTCAAAACATAAAACACCAAAGTTCTGATTTGAATAAACAATTGGAATTGCGAGAAATGAACCATCCAAAGTTAAATCTTCATTCTTAGTGAATCGTTTATAATTTTCTGAGGTCATTTCATCAATCTTTACTGGTAAACCTGTGGCAACAGCTTTACCAACAATAGTAGATGATAAATCAACCTGCAAACCTTGTCCGATATATTTCAGAGTTGTATTGTTAACAACTTTAACAACTTCAAATCTTTTCTCAACAGGTTTGAAATAAACAAAAGAAAATACATCCCATTCAATTAAATCTTTAAGGGAAGCTTGAATTGCATTAAAAACACCTTCTTCGGATTCGAAATCAGATTCTGGACCTATAAGATTAAGCAGTGCTTTAAGTCTGTTTTGTGAAATAACATCAGAATGTTTCTCTTCGAAAATCTGAATTATCATCGTTATCACTCTTACAAAACGACCTAATGAATAAATAGTCTCAATTCCAAAAGCATCATCCATTTTGGAATCCATAGCCAGAATTCCAATAAGATTGTTTTCATAGAAAAGAGGTACACCAACGAAACTTCTGATTCCCTGAGGTTTATCATAATATCGAATAACATCAGCTTCAGCTGTAGGTGAGATGTTGCTCAATAATTCTGGTTCACTTTTCTGAACTATCTTACTCAAAATATCATCTTCGATATCAAACTTACGATTGCTGATATCGTTACTTACTGAAACATATCTCTCAATACTAAGTTTTTCCTTCTTCTTATTGTACCAAAAGAATAATGCTGAATGAGCTGAATAAGCATCTTTGATTACTGCCAAAACTTTTTCCAAAGCGAATGCAAATTTTCCATCATTACCAATTCCAGCAGGAAGTTCTTCTTTTGCTATCTCCTCAAATTTCTCTCTTAAGTCTGGTGGCTTAAGTTTAGTGTTAGGTGGTTTTACAAAATTTCTACTGTAAGTTTCAGCAGTTATAACACCAATTTCATTTGGTTTTGAAACGATTGTAAATGATTCTTCAGTATCGTGAGAAGGGCCTGGAATATATTCGGAGTCAATATCATCACTCGTTTCAATTGAAAATTTTCCATCGAAGCGGATTGAGTCACGCAAAAAGATTATAAAAGCAACATAAATAACCATTAACGCTATTGTGATTACACGGATGAGCAGGTCATCTGTAAAGAATAAAACTGCAGCAAGCACCGGAACAATTAAAAAAATAAGTAAACGTTTTCTTTGCCTTTTGTTCATCAGAGAGACTTATTGCTTAATTACTTTAAGAGAAAAATAAATTTGTTAGCAAATTTTATCAAACAAATTGAAATCTGAAAGTATTTTAGTAATAAAAAGTACTTAAAAGATAACTTTTTATTTCTTTCTTTCCTGTTCCTTTTATCGCAGAGTAGAAAAAAGTGTTCTCGTTTAACTTTGCTTCGGGAAATTCATCTGACAAGTTCTTAAAAGATTGTTTAAATTCAGATTGTTTTAGTTTATCAGATTTATTTAGTAAAAATATGTAAGGAAGGTTTAAATTTTTTAACAACTGATTTAATTTCAAATCAAGTTCGGTAGGTTTATGTCTTGCATCGATAATATGAATAACCAGATTGATCATTTGCGAATTAGTGAAGAAATCTTCTATCAACTTTGCCCACTTCTTTCGTTCAGTAGCACTTACTTTTGCGTAACCGTAGCCGGGTAAATCTACTATGTAGAAATTATTATCAATCTGATAGTAATTGATTGAGCGTGTTTTCCCTGGTGTTGAACTTATCTTAGCTAAATCTTTTCTGTTAAATAGAGAATTGATGAAAGAGGATTTTCCAACATTCGATCTTCCACAAAGAACAACCTCGGGAAATCTTAATTTCGGAATATCTTCAATTGAATAAACTGATTTAATAAATTTTTGTTCTTCGAACATAATTAAATAAAAAAAGAGTAACCGGAAATCCGATTACTCTTTTATATCTGTGTGATGGCTAAATTATTTTTCTTCTGTTGTTTGAGCTGCAGTTTCTTCAGCTGCTTTTTGTTTTTCAGCGGCTTTTTCCTGAGCCTTCTGTTCACGTTTCTCTTTTCTCTCTTCAGCTTTCTTATTTGCAACTTCGTTGTAGTCAACCAATTCAAGAATTGCCATTTGTGCGGCATCGCCAACACGGTTACCAAGCTTAATTACTCTGGTATATCCACCAGGTCTTTCACCAATCTTCGGAACGATTTCAGAAAAGAGTTCTTTAATAACTTCTTTATCTTTAATCTCACTGGCTATTAATCTTTTTGAGTGAAGATCGTTTCTTTTTGCTTTGGTAATTAGTTTTTCAACAAATGTACGAGCTTCTTTTGCTTTAGCTAAAGTTGTTTTAATCCTTTTATGTTTCAAAACAGAAGTTGCAAGTGAACGCAAAGTAGCAGTTCTGTGTGAAGCAGTTCTTTTAAGTTTTCTACCTTTTACTCTATGTCTCATAAATCAACCTATCTGGAATTATTGATTATCTGAATCGTCTTTTAAATATTTATCTACATCCATTCCGAACTCAAGTCCCATACTTTCAACAATTTCTCCAAGTTCAGCCAGTGACTTTCTGCCAAAGTTTCTGAAACGGAGAAGTTCCTGTTCATCTCTTCTGACTAAATCAGCGATGGTTTTAATGTTAGCAGCTTTAAGACAGTTGTGAGCTCTAACGCTTAATTCCAAATCATCAACATTGGTCATAAGCATCTTTCTGATTTTTTCGAACTCACTGTCTTTGTGTGTAGTTGTTTCTTCTTCTTCCTGTTCAATATCAAAGTTAATGAAATATTGGATGTGATCTTTCAGAATTTTTGCTGCCTGAGTAAGTGCATCATCAGGAGTAATTGAACCATCGGTTTGAATTTCGAGAGTCAATTTTTCATAATCGTTTTTATCACCGATACGAACATTCTCTACTTCATATTTAACATTCTTTATTGGTGTAAAGATAGAATCAATCGGAATAACGCCGATGGTTTGATCTGGTTGCACATTTTCGTTTGCCGGAACATAGCCATAACCTCTGCCAACTCTAAGTTCAACATCGAATTTAGCATTTTTATTCAGAGTAGCAATGTGTAAATCAGGATTAAGTATTTCAACCTCATTGCTTGCCTTCTGAATATCGGCAGCAGTCCATTCACCTTGTCCGTGGAAAGAAAGATCAATCTTTCCTGGTTTTTTGCTTAGGAGAACCATTCTAACCTGTTTAAGGTTAAGAATGATTTCTGAAACATCTTCCACAACACCTTCAATAGTAGAGAACTCGTGAAGAACGCCGCTAAACTTAACAGAAGTGATAGCAGCACCGGGAAGTGAAGACAGAAGTACTCTTCTTATAGAATTTCCAAGTGTTACTCCATAACCTCTTTCGAGGGGTTGCAAATAAAATCGTCCAAATGTATTCGTATAACTAGCTTCATCGAGTACAAGTGCTTCAGGCATCTTGAATGATAATCCGCTCATTTATTGTCCTCTTAATTATTCAAAAATAAAATTATTATTTGGAGTAAAGTTCAACTACCAATTGTTCATTAGCATTTAATGGAATATCAGCTCTTTCAGGAATCTGAACAAAAGTACCGGAAAGAGATGCTTTATCTACTGTTATCCAGTTGTATGTATTATCCTTTACTCTCTTCAATGAATTATGTATTGCATCAAGCTTTTTACTTTTTTCCTTAACCTGTATTACATCACCTGGATTTAATAAGTATGAAGGAATATCAACAAGCTGATTGTTAACAAGAAAATGACGGTGCTTAATTAATTGTCTTGCCTGTTTTCTTGAAGAAGCAAAACCAATCCGGTAAACAACATTATCAAGTCTTCTCTCAAGAAGTTTAATAAGGTTTTCACCTGTTTTACCTTTTTGCTTTATAGCTTTTTCAAAGTAGTTTCTGAATTGAGTTTCTAATAAACCATACATTCTTTTGATTTTCTGTTTTTCTCTGAGCTGAACACCGTATTCAGAAATTTTAGCACGACGAGAAACTCCGTGTTGTCCCGGAGGATAATTTCTTTGTTCGATTGGGCATTTATCGGTAAAACATTTTTGCCCTTTCAGAAACAATTTCTGTCTTTCTCTTCTACATAATTTACAAACTGAGTCTGTATATCTTGCCATTTATGAACTCTCCGTTAAATTAAACTCTTCTTTTCTTAGGTGGTCTGCATCCGTTATGTGGAATAGGAGTAACATCTTTAATTGATGTTATTTCCAGACCGGCAGTGTGTAATGCTCTGATAGCTGCTTCTCTTCCTGAACCTGGTCCTTTTACATAAACTTCAACTTTTCTAAGACCTAAATCATAAGCTTCTTTAGCAGCAGCTTCAGCTGAAACCTGAGCAGCAAATGGTGTATTTTTTCTTGATCCTTTAAAGCCATTTTTACCAGCTGAAGACCAGGAAATTGTGTTACCATAAATATCAGTGATGGTTACAATTACATTGTTGAATGTTGCTTTGATATGAGCAACACCATTTGCATCAACATGAGCACGCTTCTTAACTTTTTTTGTAGTTTTTGCCAATTCAATTCCTCCGAATTACAATTATTATTTCTTAGTTGGAGTTTTCTTCTTTCCAGCAACAGTTTTTCTTTTACCTTTTCTGGTTCTGCTGTTGGTTCTGGTTCGTTGACCGCGAACTGGTAAACCTCTACGATGTCTTAAGCCGCGGTAAGCTCCAATATCCATTAATCTTTTAATATTTTGCTGAACCTCAGATCTTAAAGCACCTTCAACTTTGTAATCAGCTGTAATTACTGATCTGATTTGTGCCACTTCTTCTTCGTGCAGTTCTCCGACTTTTTTATTCGGATCAATATTAGCTTTCTGAAGAATTTCAGCAGCGGTTGATCTTCCAATACCATAGATGTATTGAAGACCGTATAAAATCTTTTTTGCTTTTGGTAAATCTACACCTGCTATACGAGCCAAAGATAATCTCCTTCTTTAAATAATTAACCTTGTCTTTGTTTATGTTTTGGGTTTTTGCAGATTACTCTGACAACACCTTTTCGTTTAATTATCTTGCACTTATCGCACATCTTTTTGACTGAAGCTCTTACTTTCATTTTGTTATCCTACTTATATCTGTAAGTTATTCTTCCTTTTGTTAAATCATAAGGAGATAATTCAACTGAAACCTTATCTCCGACTAATATTTTAATGTAATGCATTCTCATCTTACCGGAAATATGAGCCAATATTTCGTGACCATTATCCAACTTAACTCTGAATGTTGCGTTGGGTAAAGTTTCAGTAATTATTCCGTCAACTTTTATTGGTCCCTGTTTAGCCATTATGCTACTGTCAATATCTCCGGTTTATTTCCATTAACCAAAATTGTATGTTCAAAATGCGCAGAGGGTAAACCATCTGCTGTAACAACTGTCCATCCATCATCTTTTGTTTTTACGCGCCAATCTCCTGCGTTTACCATCGGTTCAATTGCCAGTGTCATTCCATTTTTCAGTTTAGCCCCGGTTCCTTTAATTCCATAGTTTGGAATTGAAGGATCTTCATGCAAAAACCTTCCAACACCGTGACCACATAAATCTTTTACAATCGAAAAACCATTTGACTCAACATAATTCTGAACTGCATAAGAAATATCGTGAATTCTGTTTCCAACTATTGCTTGAGTAATTCCTTCGTATAAAGATTTTTCGGTAACATCAAGCAATTTCTTTTTCAATTCTGATATTTCACCAACACCAACTGAAAGAGCAGCATCGCCATAGTAATTATTTTTTAACACACCAACATCAATCGAAATGATTTCCCCTTCTTTCAAAATTCTTTTTCCAGGAATTCCGTGAACGACTTCTTCATCTATTGAAGCACAAATTGAACCTGGAAAAGGCGGTGTGCCCGGCTGTGTATAACCTTTAAATGCCGGAATTCCTCCATTGCTTCTGATATAATCCTCAGCTATCAAATCAAGTTCTTCAGTTGTTACCCCAGGTTTTATTTTTGATTTTACAAGTTGCAATGTTTCCGCAACTATTCTACAACTTTCCGCTATGTAATCAATTTCTTTTTTACTTTTAATCAGTATCACGAAAAATTATCTTCTACCTTTAATCTTTCCGGATTTCATAAAACCATCGTAATGCCTCATCAATAAATGTGATTCAATCTGCTGCAATGTATCGAGTGCAACACCGACGATAATTAGTAAACTCGTTCCGCCAAAGAACTGAGCAAATTGACCGGTTACTCCCCAGGCAGAGACAAATGCAGGAAGTATTGCAATAATTGCTAAAAAGATTGAACCCGGTAAAGTAATTTTTGTTAAAATGTTATCAATAAAATCTGAAGTTTGTTTGCCTGGTCTGATTCCTGGGATAAATCCTCCCTGCTTTTTCATGTTATCTGCAACATCTTTCGGATTGAAAGCAATTGCAGTATAAAAATAAGTAAAGAAGATAATCATCAGAGC